>JAEEHO010000336.1 GCA_016280845.1 Paludibacteraceae bacterium
AGTACCTTTGTCGCCGATTTGAGAGTGCTACTGTTTTTCCACTCTCGCTAACCAACAAAACTGAAAACAAACAATGCGAACAGAAAATGAATTGCAGGGCGTCACCCTGCTTGGTAATCAGCACGTTAAGTATTCGGACAACTATAATCCCGAGGTGCTAGAAACATTCCCGAACAAACATCCGGAGAACGAGTATCTCGTGACATTCAACTGTCCCGAGTTCACCACTCTGTGCCCGAAAACAGGTCAACCCGACTTCGGACACATCTACATCAGTTATATCCCACGCGAACGAATGGTGGAGAGCAAATCGCTCAAACTATATCTCTTCTCATTCCGCAATCACGGCGATTTTCATGAGGACTGCGTCAATATCATCATGAAGGATCTGGTCAAACTGATGGACCCGAAGTATCTGGAGGTAACAGGCTATTTCATGCCTCGCGGCGGCATCAGCATCTATCCTTTCGCCAACTATGCCGACAAGGACCATCTGGCGCTGAAAGAACAGAGGCTCTTGGCGCAATTCAAGGCATCTACGCAGCGCTAAACTGTTAAACTGTTAAATTGTTAAACAGTCATGAAAGATTCTTTGCTTGTTTTGTCGGGTGGATTGGATTCCACCACGATGCTATATGAATACCATGAGCGAATAGCGCTGGCTATCTCGTTCCACTACGGTAGCAATCACAATGACAAGGAGTTAGCATTTGCCAAGATGCATTGCGAACGCCTCGGCATTCCGCATATCATCATTCCGCTCAACTTCATCAAGGAGTATTTCCACTCATCGCTGCTGGAGGGCGCAGACGCTATTCCCGAAGGCAATTACGACGAAGAGAACATGAAATCGACCGTCGTGCCTTTCCGCAACGGCATCATGCTGGCGGTTGCTGCCGGTATGGCGGAGAACAACCACTTGCAGTATATCATGCTGGCCAACCATGCCGGCGACCATACCATTTATCCCGATTGCCGTCCGGACTTTGTGGATGCGATGAACCATGCTGTCAATGCCGGCACATGGAATGGTGTGCAACTGCTCACGCCTTATACCATGCTGACCAAAGCCGATATTGCGGCACATGGCAAGGCTCTAGGCATCGATTATTCCGAGACATGGAGTTGCTACAAGGGCGGCGAACATCATTGCGGCGTGTGCGGCACCTGCCGCGAACGCATCGAGGCGCTCCAACTCGCCGGCATTGAAGATAAAACGGTGTACGAGGAGTGCTGACGCTATCAGCCATCAGCTGTTAGCCGTCAGCCCCACAACGAAATATTAATTATTCATTAGAAATTATTCATTAGAATGTACTACGTTCAAAAAACTATAACTATTTCGGCAGCCCACAATCTGGAACTGTCGTACGAAAGCAAATGTGAAAGCCTGCATGGCCACAACTGGGTTATCGTTGTCTATTGCAAAGCAGAAGAACTGAACCGTGACGGTATGGTGACAGACTTCACGCACATCAAACGCATCGTCAAAGATACGTTCGACCACAAGTATATCAACGATGTACTGGATGTCAATCCGTCGGCGGAGAACATCGCCCGCTGGATATGCGACCACGTTGAGAACTGCTACAAAGTCAGCGTTCAGGAATCCGAAGGCAATATAGCTATCTACGAGATTGACGATTGAACAGTTGTACAATTGAATAAATTCGCAAATAAATCGTAAATAAAAGCGATGTATCGCGTTAACGAAATATTCTATACCCTGCAGGGCGAGGGAGCGCATAGCGGCATTCCCGCCGTATTCGTGCGTTTCAGCGGCTGCAATCTGCGTTGTCCCTGGTGCGACACGGATTTTGCGGACCATACGGATATGACCGCCGAGCAGATTGTTGCCGAAGCACAGGCGCTCTACGATATTCCCAACGAGCGACGCAAGATGCTGGTTCTCACCGGCGGCGAACCCGGTCTGCAGGTGGACAAACCGCTTTTGGATGCCTTGCACGCAGCGGGATTCTATATCTGCATCGAGACCAACGGCACTCGTCCGTTGCCCGAAGGCATCGATTGGATCACTTGCTCGCCCAAAGTCGAGCGGCTCGACACCCGTTTAAGCCATTCGGGTGAAGTACCGACCAAGTTGGCTTTAAAGCGCGTTAACGAAGTGAAAGTGGTCTATACGGGCGAATATGATCCGGAGATTTGGCGCGAACAACTGCAGGCCGAGCACTGGCTGTTGCAGCCCTTGCGCTTTACAGGCGAATGGTTGATGCAGAGCGGAATAGATGAATGGCAAGATGACCGCAACGACAATCTGGATGACACCGTTCGGTATATCCTCACCCACCCTTTCTGGCGCCTCAGCGTACAACTACACAAAATAGTCGGCCTCCGGTAGATTAAGCTTTCAGGCTTTGTGGGAACGCATGAAGCCTGCGGGTTGATCCTCGGACACTTCCAGGCCCTGTACCGCGAAGTGCAACTGATTCTTTCCAAACTTACTGTTGACGGCATCTACAGCCCTCATGAGACGTTTCTTGCGCTCCATCTCCATCGTTTGATTAGGAGAGAAGAGATCGAGTTGAACGCCTCCGGAGGATGTGAGTTGACCGAGTATAACACCTGCCTGTTTGATCAGATAACCGTTACGGTAGATTCGGTCGAGCAACAAGCTGACCGCCGCAATAATCTGCGTGGTGTCATCGGTGGCGGTGTGCAAGCGAAGTGTCTGATCATTAGTGTATTGCGGCAAGTCCTCGCGGTGGCGGTTGGTGGCGATGAAGATTGTGACCGTTTGGCAGAGTGACTGCTGTTCGCGCAATCGGCGCGTGGCAGCAACAGCATGGTTGCTCAGTTCGCGCAGCAGGTCAGTCTTGCCGGTGATCATGTGCGCAAAAGTGCGGCTGTACATGATCGATTTCTGTCGTGCCGAGCGGCCGTCGAAGGTGATAGAAGGCGTTCCGTTCAGTTCCTGCCATGTGCGCAAACCAGTCACGCCGAAGCATCGTTTGATCCAGACTTGCGGTCGTTGCGCATAATCCAAAGCGGTGCGCACTCCTTCCATATCCAGCGTTTTGACACTTCGTCGGCCTATACCCCATACCTCTTTAGCCGCCAGCAGGCCAAGCGCTTTCTCGCGTTTGTCGGGCGTTAGGACACAAATACCTTTGTAGCCCGGATAACGTTTGGCGAAATGCGTAGCCGTCTTAGCCAGCGTATAGGTCTGGCCTGCGCCGCAACTAACGGGAATGGATGTCTCACGCAGAATCAGATCCTTCAGCTGCTGCAAATAGCCGCGCAGTGCATCAGGCTCATCCTCAGGCATATAGCCGAAAAACTCATCGACGCTATACTGCACAAAATCCAGCACCATCTCGGTCTGTTTGACAACCTTCATGATACGATGGGATATATCGTGATAGAGCTGGTGGTGCACATCAATCACTTCCACATTGTGGCGTTTGATGAGTTCTGGCACTTTGAAGAGCGGATCGCCACGTTTCAGTCCTACATCCTTGGCCGGTTGGTTGAGCGCCAGGATAATACCTCCATTGTTGTCATTGTTGTTCGCAACGACCACAGGCCGGCCCTTCAGTTCGGGTCGGCTCACCAATTCGCAACTGACGAAGAAATTATTGCAGTCGATGTGAATAACCATAACGAGTGCAAAGGTAATGCTTTTTTGTGACACCTACAACTAATTGTGACAAAAAAACACACAATTATTTGCATATTCAAAATAAATGTTGTATCTTTGCCGCCGATATCTACTGATTAACCTACTAAACCGTTAAGACCATGAAACGATTTATCTTCTCATTTGTATTTGTTATTCTTAGTATTTTTGTTCTCCATGCTGAAGTAGTGGGCGGCGATGATGCCGGTCCTAATGTATCATGGTCGTTAAACACCGAGTCCGGCATTATGACTATTTCCGGCTCCGGTGATATGAAAGATTTTAATAGCATCTTGCCGCCATGGAGTAGCTACCGTTCCATCATAACGTTTGTAGATGTTTTTCCCGGTGTCACGCATATTGGAGATCGCGCTTTTGCCGATTGCAATAATTTGTACACAGTTCAGCTCCGCGAGGGTGTGACAAGCATTGGCAAACGTGCTTTTGCTAATTGCACCAATTTGAATTGTGTGTATTATAATAACTATAATGCTTTCAATGTGGCTATCCCTAATTCCGTCACAAGTATCGGTGATAATGCGTTCCAAAATTGCACCGGTATACGTTCTGTGACGCTTTCAGAGAACATGACCGCTATTGCGCAATCGACTTTTTATGGTTGCAGCGAATTAACCTCTGTGGAGATCCCGTTTGGTATTAACAGCATTGGAACAGGTGCTTTCTCCTACTGTACCAAGTTGAGCTCTGTGCCACTCCCTAACAGTATTCACAGTATAGGAGAATCCGCTTTTTATAATTGCACCGCTTTGACATCTGTGACTATACCTGCGTGGGTTACCTATATTGGAACTAATGCATATCAGATGTGCACCGGCTTGACCGCAGTCCATATTGCCGATTTGGAAGCATGGTGCGCTATCGATTTCGGTTCCGTTTATGCGAATCCTTTGTCTTATGCGCATAACCTGTATCTAAATGGCGCCTTAGTAACCGATTTGGTTATTCCTAACGGTACGACAAGCATTAAGAACTATACCTTCGCCGGAGGCGGCTGTTTTACTTCGATATCTATTCCCAACACCGTCACCGGTATTGGAAATTGCGCTCTATACGGCTGCAACGGCTTGACATCAATAGACATCCCCAACGGCGTCAATACTATAGACGTAGGCGCTTTTGAAGGCTGTAGCGGTTTGGACTCAATAGATATACCTTCCGGCGTTACCAGCGTCAATGATTATACTTTCTCCGGCTGTAGCGGCATGTCCTCGGTAACAATTCCCAATACCGTTACCTCTATCGGAGCTAGTGCCTTCAAAGATTGCAGCAACCTGGACGAAGTATCTATCCCTGCCGGTGTTACAACTATCGGAGCTAACGCCTTCAAGGGGTGTAGCGATTTACACTTATTAACTATCCCTTCCAGCGTCACAACTATCGGAGCTAACGCCTTCGACGGTTGCAGCGGTTTGAGTACTATTAATATCCCCGCCGGTGTCACAAGCATTGGCGATAAGGCCTTTGATAATTGTGATCAATTAAGACAATTTACAGTCGAAGATGAAAACACCCACTATAGCTCTTGTGACGGTGTGCTATATAATGCTGACGGCTCGCAGATCCTGCAGATTCCCAAAGCGAAGCTTGTTTTATCAGCTCCCCTTACCACACACGCCGGCTTGAAAGTTTTGCCTACCGGAACTTTTAACAACGCGAATATAACGAAACTATATCTGCCCGGCGTAGAACTGATTGAAGAGGATGCAGTTGCTTACTGTAGCTCGTTGGAAGAGGTTCACTTCTCTGCTGCCTTGGATTCGATTGTGCCTCGTTCTTTCAATCGTAATCGCACAAAGAGATTCTTCTTCGATACACCTAATACCAAGTACGCAAGCGTGGATGGCGTATTGTATTCGGGTGATACTACGGTTCTTATTAAGTATCCTGAATTGTACTCAGTAGTTAGTGCCGGTAGCTCTATTCTGCCGTTGCATGACTCGCTGAGGTATATTCCTCCGTATGCCTGCATGAATGTCAATACTTCGAGTAACTGCAGAATAAATCTTCCGGCTCACTTGGACTCCATCGGCGAGTTCGCTTTTGAGAATACCAATGCTAATAATAAATACTGGCAATTCTATGCTTCAAACAACCATATACCGGTGCTCCATCCTAATGCCTTTCAAATTGGCGGGCCCGGCGTAGATAAAATGGGACTTCACGTGCCGTATTCATCATACAAAGAGTGGAAAGCTGCGCCTATTTGGGGACAGATGAATTTGGAATGGATAGTTGAGGATACATATACCGGTTCCTGTGGCGAGAATGTTGAGTGGACTTATACCCTGTCCAATAGAGACTTGTCGTTCACAGGCTCAGGTGAGATGTATAAATATGATGCACAAGGCGATGTCCCGTGGGGGATGCTTAGTGAGGCTTACGGAATAGCTTCTACTTCTCTACATACAACCGTTACCTCCATCTGCGATTATGCCTATGTAGGCAATACCAATCTAACCGCTTGTCCTCTACACGAAGGACTGACTGAGATAGGTGACCATGCCTTTGACGGTTGCACAAACCTCACTATCACATCGATTCCTTCTACCCTCAAGCGTCTCGGCGACTACGCCCTACGCGGTTGCTACATAACGGCATGGGATGTATCTGGCTCATTAAATTTGCCGAGCGATTTGACATACATTGGTGCAGCTAACTTTGCAGGATGCTATGCTACGCTGGTGGATATTCCCGCAAGCGTTAAGCATGTAGGCGACTCAGCTTTTGCTGCATGCTCATCTCTGGGATATATACGGATGCATACAGGACTCGAACATATCGGCAACTATGCATTTGCCGATTCGCCGGGTAGTATGACATCAGATGGTACGATGGGTATTCCTGCTACCACCAAATACATTGGCGACGATGCCTTTGCAATTCATGGTGTTTTATCTCCTAACAAATACCTTCATCCTACTTTTCCCGATAGCATTGAGTATATCGGCAAGCGAGCATTCATAGGCAGAGATATCCTAACCACTTGGACCAACACCTCTACCATCACTCTGCCGGCAACGCTGACCTATGTCGGCGACTCGGCATTCAGACAATGCCACTCGGCAAATTCAGTTCGCATAAAGGCTGCTACGCCTCCGACAATCACTGCGCAGACATTCAACCCCAATGTTACTAAGACCTATGTTCCCGTAGGTTCACTTGCTACATACAAGAGTGCTCCCGTATGGCAAAATATGAACTGCCATGTTGCTGACTTCGAGTTATACGGCAATCCAAGCACTTGGGGCTCTGCTGTCTCTGTGACCTTGAAGAACAACGGCAATAACGATATAGTTGACCATCTGGCGGCAGAAGGATTTCAGGTTAAAATGAGCGAGGACATGTCTTCTCCAACCGGTTTATCCAATACCAACGGTTATATTGTAGGCTTAACGCCTGAAACGTCATACAACTTCACCGTCTATGTTGTTACAACCGGTGGCGATTACGAGCCGCTAAGCTATGCCGCTACAACAGCTACGGCATTCTCTGAGGGATACGAAGTTAATTATCATCATATGGATTCCCTCTTCCGTTTCGAGATATCTTGCTATATGGGCAAAGAAATGACTGACAATATAGGCTTCCAGATAACAACAGAAGGATATAACCATGACACAAAAGAACCCTATGGCGAATCTATAATAATTAACGGACTGGTAAAATGGACAAGTGCATACATGACGGACTTTGTTGGCGATCATGTTGTTATTCCTGTAGAAAGATTCGATAGGATGGTTTATGAGTGCTATGTTCGTGCCTTCTTCTATGATGCTGCTGCAGATACAACATACTACAGCGACTGGGAGTTTGTATCTGTACGTGTCGGAGACGAAAGCGATTGGCGTCAGGTAGAGTATTTAGCTCCTATGGTTGAGGCATACAAATTGTCTGTCGGCAGCACTAAGGCTACTTTCCTATGTGAGGTAACGGTTCCCGGTTCTGCGCCTATAACGAGTTATACTGTTCATTGTGTTATTTATGGCTCAGATGACACAAATGAAGAATTTGAACAGACAATACCATCTGATGGCTCTGACCACCAATCGTTTACCATAACAGGCTTAGAGCCAAATACTACGTATGATTATGTGTGGATCGAGGTTAATATGGAGGGACATAACAATGCCTATACTATCCAGTCCGATGGCCATGGACAAATGCTGTCCTTCACCACAGCTCCTGCACTAACCTACACCGTCACGTTCCTAAATTGGGATAGCACAGAGCTGCAAGTATTGGAGAACGTCGTTTATGGAACTATACCTTCCTACACCGGTGCAACGCCTTTGCGACCGGAAAATAACGAGTTTACCTATACTTTCAGCGGATGGACTCCGGAGATAGTACCTGCTGTTGCTGACGCGACCTACAAGGCTACATATACCGCAACGCCCAAACCGCAAGGTATAGAGAATATCAGCACTCAATCGTCTAATGATAAGTTTGTTAAAGACGGAAGGCTCTATATCCGCAGAGGTGAAAATGTATATGATGCACAAGGTGTGCGTGCAAAGTAGAGTTTGCATATATCAAAAATAGTACGAAAAATGACATGCCGGTTTGTGCATGTCGTTTTTTGTAGTACCTTTGCACTCGCAAAGGTTTAGACCACTATTTTTAATTCACTAATAATCTACTAACAAATTACAAAAACAAGCAATCAAACTATGCACTTCTTTGAATTGATTAAGCGGTCTATTTTCGCGGGTGTACTCATCGGCAT
>JAEEHO010000337.1 GCA_016280845.1 Paludibacteraceae bacterium
ATAACGCCTACAATCATGCCGGCTAATGCTACACGCACAGCAGGGCGTGAATTGCGCTGCTCGCCCTGTTGCGAAAAATATAGTCGCGTTGCTAATGCTATTTCGGGTATTTTTGGCATAAGTTTTGTTGTAGTTTTCGTAGTCCCGATATGACGATATATCGACACATCGAAGAATAATAAGGCCTATGATTAAACGTTTATCTCTTTTATTGTTTAGTATATTGTTTGCAGGCATCATGATGGCCCAGGAACAAGCCAATTTGCCGGCTCGGCTGCAGCGCACTCCGAAAGAGGAAGCTCAGAAGCAGACCGAACGATTGGCGCGTGAACTGAACATTCGCGATTCAGTGCGCATCGACACGCTCTACAAAATGCACCTCAAATACGCTATTTTGCGTCGTACAGGTCTCAGTCGTGCCCAAGAGATGGAACGTATGAATGCCATCGTAGCCGAACTAAAACGACTGCTGACGCCCGAAGAGTACGACCGGTTTATGAATCACCCTGCTGAGCAGCCTCGTCGACCGCATGGTGCGAAGATGATGGCAAAGCCAGACGTTGTAATAATACAAAGGCCAACGCAGACCAAAGAGAACCGATAAGCAATCCGCACAATATATCAGTCGGATAATGTACTCCCAAATACATACGGCTGTAACAATTGAGAGCCACCCAGGTCATCAAACTTGCGGTGGCTATTTTGTTGCGCCATATCAAACTAAACAGCAATGCACAAGCCATGGTATTGGCAGCATGAGACGAACAGAAGCCATACAATCCACCGCTATATCCACGCACCAAATGGATCAATCCTTCCAATGCCGGTTCGTGCGTCGGACGCAAACGGCACACCCACGGTTTGAGTATTCCAGAGCAGGTATAATCGCTCAGTCCGATGGCTATTCCGAAGCCGACCAATATCAATAGGACGGTTTTCCAGTTGTTACGATAACGCCATATTACCAGGCCTACCAGTAATACATACAGTGGTATCCATGTTGTTGGGCGACTGATATTCCACATCAACCAATCGAGCCACTCGGTATGGTGGCCGTTGATCCAAAGCAATATTGACGAGTCTATATTCAATTTACAATTTATAATTTACAATTCACAAAGCGTTCTGGCGGCTTATGTATAGTGTTTTATGTCCGTACGGATTCTATCAATTTGTACCAAACTCCATAAGCCCCTTTGTTAATTATTCATTCATAAGAATCGCTGTATGGCAGGCAACGATGGCTGCTGTTTCGGTACGGAGGCGGGCCGCACCAAGACTAACCGGAACATATCCGTTTCGCAAAGCCCACTCTACCTCCTCTGGAGAGAAATCGCCTTCCGGTCCTATCAGCACCGTTGTGCGGTGGCCTCGCGCAATCTCGTTCTGCAGCGCATGTTTGCTGTCCGATGAACGGTAGTTGGTCTGCAGCGATTCGCCTTCCTCTTCGGACATGCAATGCGCAATGAACTTATCACCGTCTATCTGCAGATCCGTCATCTTGGTCAGCGGATTCAGTATCGGGAAACGCGTCTTGAGCGATTGCTTGGCAGCAGAAACAAGTATCTTCTGCAAGCGTTCTTGGTTAATCGTCTTGCGCTCCGAATGGTCGCACAGGATAGGCGTTATCTCATCTACACCCATTTCCACGCATTTCTCTATCGCCCATTCCGTGCGGTCAATGTTCTTGGTCGGAGCCAAGACAACATGCACATATCCATCGTGCAGCGGCGCCGAAGTCTCAACGGACTCAATCTTCACCTCGCAATGCTTGCGATGGGGGTTAGTGATGACGCAATGATAGAGTTGTCCGTCTCCGTCGGTGACGAGAATCTCGTCTCCCGCAGCGCGGCGCAACACTTGCACGCAATGGCTGCTCTCTTCCTCAGGGAGGACCAGTTCATCAGCTATATTTGGCGCGTAGAATAGATACACAAAGTATTTATGATTTAACGATTAACAGTTCAGTGAATTTGAAAATCACGGGATATATACACGGTATATATAAGTATGGGTGGGATACGATATTGTCTCGGTAAGCTCCCGCAGCGTTATGTAATTGGTTGCGATTAATGATTTGAAGATGCGGGTGAATGATCCATTGTGTACAAATCGGTATAGCGTGCTATGCGTTCTTCTTTTGTTAATTTATGAAGTTTCTCCCAATATTTACACTTACCGAATTCTTTCTTGTTTCTTTCATAAAACTGCAATGTTTCTTCCATCGCATAAGAATACGCGTCTAAAGTTGTTTCGCTTATGCCATTATTAATTGCATACATATTTGCTGCAGCAAAATATGCGAGCATGAGTTTGCCGTCTTTCCCGTCTTTACCTATAAGCCCTTTATGCATATTCATTGATATGGATAAACTAAGTTCGTCTGTACTTATTGCCCATTCCATAATCAATTTTCTGCAAGCCTGATGGACAATGTCACTTTTTAAATATGGGGTATATAGACAATAAGCAGCTGCTGCGTTGACTGTATTTCTATGTGCTCGGCATCCTTCTATTGTACCTACTTCATTAATTGCCAATGCCAAACTATCCGTTTTAAGTTGTAAAGTTTGCGCAAACGAAACACCAATCAAAAAATTAAAGAGTAAAACAAAAAAAGATTTTTTCATCATGATACAATATACATTAGGGTTCTTTACAATTCGCTTTCTTTGAGGCGTTCGGCGTTTTCAGCAACCTGAAGGGCATCAATGACACCTTGTATATCTCCGTCCATGAAGGCGGCGAGATTATATACGGTGTAACCGATACGATGGTCGGTGATACGTCCTTGCGGGTAATTGTATGTGCGGATCTTGGCACTACGGTCACCCGTAGAAACCATGGTCTTGCGGCGTGCTGCGATGTCGTCGATATACTTCTGGTGCTCTTTGTCGTATATCTGTGTGCGCAAGCGAGAGAGAGCACGCTCTTTGTTCTTAGGCTGATCGCGGGTCTCGGTACACTCAATCAGTATCTCTTGCACCTCACCCGTATTAGGGTTCTTCCACATATAGCGCAGACGCACGCCGGACTCCACCTTGTTGACGTTCTGTCCTCCGGCACCGCCCGAACGGAAAGTCTCCCACTTGATTTCTCCCTCATTAATATGCACCTCAAACTCATCTGCCTCTGGCAGCACAGCCACTGTGGCAGCAGAAGTGTGTACGCGTCCTTGAGTTTCCGTCACCGGAACACGCTGTACGCGGTGAACGCCCGACTCGTATTTCAACGTGCCATAGACATTCTCTCCGGTGACATTGAAGATGATTTCCTTATAGCCGCCTGCGGCACCTTCGGTGAAAGACGAAACAGTATATTTGAAACCATGCAGTTCAAAATACTTAGTGTACATGCGGAACAGGTCGCCGGCAAAGATAGCCGCTTCGTCTCCACCCGTACCGCCACGTATCTCCATAACGACGTTCTTGCCGTCCTCGGGGTCTTGCGGAAGCAGTTGCAATTTCAGTTCTTCCTCCAGTTTAGGCACTTGCGGCTCTAGTTCGTCTATCTCGGCACGTGCCATCTCTTTCATCTCCGGGTCGGATTCATTGAAGAACAAGTCTTTGGCGTCCTGCAGATCCGTAACGGCTTTCTTGTAGCGATGTGCCACTTCCAGCACACGTTCCAAGTCGTGGTAATCGCGATTGAGGCGCACATAACGCGCCTGGTCGGCTATCACCGCAGGGTCAGTAATCAGCAAGCTTACCTCATGGAACTTAGCCTCCAGACCGTCTATTTTGTCTAATATATTCATATTGTTATACTCCGTATTTGTATGCTTGCATGGTGTTTTGCAGCAACGATGCTATTGTCATCGGCTCTACTCCTCCGGGCACAGGCGTTATATATGCAGCCTTGAGCGCAACGCAATCATAATCGACATCACCCACAATGCGGAAACCTTCAGGCGCAGACGCGTCTTCTATTCGGTTGATACCAACGTCAATGACGATGGCTCCGTTTTTGACCATGCTTGCCGTCAGTGTATTCGGACATCCGGCTGCAGCGACAATTATATCTGCACTCTTACATATAGTAGCGAGATTCTCTGTCTTGCTGTTACAAACAGTGACCGTAGCGTTACCCATAGCGGGTGTATGCATGCCTGGCAGACTCTGGTAAGGACGTTGCATAAGCATCATCGCAATAGGCTTGCCCACTAAGTTAGAACGACCTATAACAACCACATGCTTGCCTTCGGTAGAGATGCGATAGCGCGCCAGCAGTTCGCGAATACCACGCGGAGTGGCGCCAACGATAGCGGGCAGGCCTTGCATAGTGCGCCACATGTTGGTAGGCGTCAGACCGTCAACATCTTTGCGAGGGTCGATAGCCGCCAATATATTCTGTTCGCACATATGATTAGGCAACGGCAACTGAACGATAATACCGTTCACCGTTTCGTCGCTATTCAGTCGCTGAATCTCGGTCAGCAGTGTCTGCTCGGTAATAAAACCATTGTAGGTGATACATTCCGCCTCAATACCTACTTTGTCACAAGCATCTATTTTATTGGCCACGTTGGTATGTTGCGCAGTATCGCGGCCCACCACGACAATAGCCAAGTGAGGCGCGCGTTGGTCATGAGATTTGAGTTCCTCCACCTCGCGACGCACTTCTTCGCATATCTCCGCAGCGATTTTCTTTCCGTCGAGTATAGTAGTTGTCATTTTTTGTACCTTTTTTTAAGCTGTCAGACGTCAGCTATCAGTTATCAGCGGCGCTTGAACTGCTGCACTTTCTTCATCATCTTGCTGGTCTGCTCGAATTGTTTGAGGAAGCGGTTGAGTGCTACAACATCCACACCGGCGCCTTTAGCAATTCGGTTCTTGCGGCTACCGTTCAGCAGACTCGGATTAGCGCGCTCAGCCGGTGTCATCGAATTAATCATCGCTTCAATTGGTTTGAAGGCATCATCGCTCACTTCGACATTCTTCAACGCTTTGTCCATGCCCGGGATCATACCCATCAAGTCCTTCATTGATCCCATTTTCTTGATTTGGTTGAGTTGGCCGAGGAAATCATTGAAGTCGAACTGATTGTGTGCGA
>JAEEHO010000338.1 GCA_016280845.1 Paludibacteraceae bacterium
CTGCACGGGTACGAGATGTCTTGCGCCCATGTCGTGAGTGCACAAAGCAACAGCAGTATTGTACAATGAACCGATTTCATACTATTCTTAATAGCGTTATAGATATCTCTTTACGAAAACGCTTGCAAAGGTACAACAAAAATTGCATATACGCAAGTTTTGAATGACTTTTTTGAGAGAAATAGGGTGCATTCTATTTTGTTAATCGGATAGCGGAGATACACATGCTTGGGGAAGCGCACATGCTTAACCATATGAGTTGGACGCATTGTATGAAGTTGGTGATAGTGACGAGAATATCTGGGCCAAATCATATGACAAATACAAGATACTTAAGTACTTTATAGATGAGATAGTTCTGACGCAAGACGACAAACCTGCGGCAAAAACTACCGCGTTTTAGGTATATAGTGGTGCTGACAGGGCGTCTAAAATCCCAATCTTTCGGGATTGCCCACATGCGCCAAAAGCAGTAATTTTGCACCCGAATTTAAAATTTGGGTTTTATGCAAAAAAAACAATCTGTATTACAGCCTTTGCTGGCCTATGCCGGCAACCGAAAATGGCTGATATATCTCGCGATGGGAATAACGGCGCTGGGTCAATTCCTGGCCCTCGCGCCGTTTGTCTGCATCTGGTTAATCCTGCGGGATGTGATAACGGTCGCTCCTAATTATTCCGAAGCGACCAATCTGACTCTTTACGGCTGGTTGGCAGTGGGTTTCTCCATTGCCGCCATTTTTGTGTATTGTACCGGTCTGATGTGCTCGCACCTGGTGGCCTTTCGTGTCGCCTCCAATATGCGTAAGGCTATGATGCAGCATATCATGACGCTGCCTATCGGTTTCCTGGACAGCCTCGGTAGCGGCAAAGTGCGCAAATGGGTGCAACAGTCCACCGAGTCCACCGAAAATTACCTGGCCCACCAAACTCCGGACAAGGCCGGCACATATGCTACTATCGTCGGTCTGGCCGGAATGATGTTCGGCTTCGATTGGCGCATGGGACTATTGTGCCTGGCTACTGCGTTCCTGGCTCTCATGGTGATTGCGTCATTCATGACCGGAGAGAGCATGAAGCAGCAAATGAATGAATACTGCCAGGCGCTGGATAATATGTCCAACGAGGCCGTGGAATATGTGCGCGGCACACCGGTCATCAAAACATTCGGACAATCGGTCTTCTCTTTCAAACGATTCAAAGAAAGCATCGACAAGTATCAAACGTGGGTGATTGCCTATACGATGGAACTGCGTATCCCGATGACGTTCTATACCCTGCTGGTGAATGCTTCTTTTGCTTTGCTCATTGCCTTCACACTGATCGTGGCTAAAGGCGGTACCGTGGATGGCCGTTTTCTGCTCAATCTGTTGTACTATATCATCATTACTCCGTCTCTGGCCATAGTCCTGAACCGAATCATGTTCTTCGGTGAGAATGAGTTGATTGCGACCGGAGCGTTGGACAAGGTGAACCGTATTTTGGCTATCGACCCGTTGAAGGAACCGGACAAAGCCGTTATCCCCGATGAGAACGAGATTGAGTTGCACGATGTCCGCTTCCGTTATCCCGAGGCCGAACGCTTTGCAGTGGACGGCATATCGATGACTATTCCTCCTAAGAAGAAAATCGCCTTTGTCGGTCCTTCCGGCGGAGGTAAAACCACTACGGCAAGCCTTATTGCACGTTTCTTTGACGTGACCGAAGGTGCTATCACTTTGGGCGGCGTTGATATACGCAATATACCTAAGCGCGAACTGATGAACCGCATATCGTTTGTCTTCCAAGATAGCCGATTGCTGAAAACCAGTATTCTGGAGAATGTGCGATTGGGTAAACCTACGGCCAGTCGCGAGCAAGTGATGGAGGCGCTGCACAATGCGCAGTGCGACGATATCATCGCCAAACTGCCCGATGGTATAGATACCGTTATCGGCACCAAGGGAACATACCTCTCCGGCGGTGAACAGCAACGTGTGTCCATCGCGCGCGTACTATTAAAGAATACGCCTATCGTTATCTTGGACGAGGCGACCGCATTTGCCGATCCGGACAATGAGGCGCGCGTACAAGAGGCCTTCTCCCGAATGGCTCAAAGCGGCAAAACGCTTATCATGGTTGCGCACCGACTGTCTTCTATCACCGGCGCCGATTGTATCTATGTCTTGGATAACGGACGTGTCAGCGAAAGCGGCGACCATCAGACGCTGGTGAAGAAAGGCGGACAATATGCCGCTATGTGGAAACAATACAATGAATCTATTAAATGGAATATCAAATGAGAATAGTCAATTATATACGTCATAAGTACGCCGCCACCGAACAGGGCGCGCGTGATCTCATCCTGTCGTGCTTAATTAGCGCTTCCATGGATATTATCCTGATGTTACCCGTGGGTCTGTTTTTCCTGATGGTCAGAGACCTGATTGGAAACGGCATAACCAATCCGTGGAGTTACGTTTGGAAAATTGTGGTGGTCCTGTTGATTATCATGGCCGTCGCGTTGGTTAAGTACAACAAGCAGTTCACTACCGTCTATCAGGAGAGCGGCAGACGTCGTATCGCGCTCGCCGAGAAACTGCGCAAACTGCCTCTGTCCTTCTTCGCGAGAAAAGACCTGTCAGACCTCACCAGTACCATCATGGCTGATGCCGCCGCAATCGAGCAGGGCACAACGCACTTCGTTCCGGACCTGATTGGTTCAATGATCTCTATCGTACTGATCGGGCTCATGTTGTTCCTCTTCGATTGGCGAATGGCTTTGGCTGCCGTGTGGGTAGTACCCATCGCTATCAGCATTGTGCTGTTCTCCGGTAAATTTCAAAACTCCTTCTCGCGCAGGCAAAATCAGGCCAAACTGGATCTTGCCGACCATATACAGGAGGGATTGGAAACCTTCCAGGATATCCGTTCCTGCGATGCGGAGAAAGGCTATTTGGACGATTTGTTTGCCCGCATTGACCTGACGGAGAAACGTGCTATGCAGACCGAGTTGGGAATGGCTTGTTTTGTGATTAGCGGCCAAATGATTCTCCGTGTCGGTATTGCTACTATTGTGTTGGTTGGCGCCGGTCTGCTCGTCAGTGGCAGTCTGGATTTGCTCACGTATTTCATGTTCCTGCTGGTGGCCTCGCGTCTCTATGACCCTATGTCCGGAGCACTGATGAACCTGGCTGCTGTCTTGGCGCTCAATATCCCTTGCGAACGAATGGACGAGATTCTCAATCATGAGGAACAAACCGGCGAAGAGAAACTGACTAATCAGGGATACGATATCGAGTTCCGCGATGTGCATTTCGCTTACGACACATCCGAGACCGTCCTTAACGGAGTCTCTTTTGTGGCCAAGCAGGGCGAAGTGACGGCTATCATCGGGCCTTCCGGTAGCGGCAAAACAACCATCTCCCGCCTGGCTGCACGTTTCTGGGATATAGATAGCGGACAAATCACGGTGGGCGGAATGGATATCTCCCGAGTGGACCCGGAGACGCTGATGAGCCTCTATTCCATTGTGTTCCAAGATGTAACGCTTTTCAATAATACCGTATTGGAGAACATCCGTATCGGGCGCAAAGATGCTACGGACGAAGAAGTCATTGAGGCAGCCAAACTGGCGCATGTGGATGTCTTTGCCGAACAACTGCCGAACGGATGGCACACACTGATTGGCGAAAATGGTAGCGAGCTGTCCGGCGGAGAACGTCAACGCATATCCATTGCGCGCGCTTTCCTCAAGAATGCGCCTATCATTCTCTTGGACGAGGCAACCGCCTCACTGGATGTGGAGAACGAGACCTTTATTCAGGAATCGCTTTCCCGTTTGGTCAAAGACAAAACAGTCATCATCATTGCCCACCGAATGCGCACCGTTGCCGGAGCTGACAAGATTGTGGTTCTGGAGAACGGTAAGGTATCCGAATGCGGTTCGCCGAAGGAACTCCATGCTTCTGGAGGATTCTACCGCCGAATGCAGGAACTGCAGCAAGGCGCACTCAAGTGGCAATTATAAAACGAGATCTTTATGAGTCACGAACATCATCATCACCATCATCATTCGGTCTCTGCGGACAACCGTAGCATGCGAATTGTCCTTTGGACTTGTATATCGCTCAATCTTCTTTTCGTCGCTGTCGAAGCGGGAGTAGGCTGGTTTTGTAGCAGCCTCTCTCTGCTCAGCGACGCAGGCCATAACCTGAGTGATGTGTTCTCGCTGTTGTTGGTCGTTGTGGGCTTATATCTGCTGCAGGTACATAGCAACCGGCACTATACCTATGGTTATAAGAAAGGAACGGTCCTGGTCGCCTTGGCCAATGCCATCCTGTTGCTTATAGCCGTAGGGGCTATCATAGCCGAGAGCGTGCGCAAAATGCGTGAACCCGTAGCGGTTGACGGACTGGCGGTCTCTTGGACAGCCGGAGTGGGCATACTGATTAACGGTCTGACTACGGTCCTGCTCATGCGCGGACAGAAAGACGATATCAATATACGTGGAGCCTTCCTCCACATGGCGGCCGATACGTTGGTCAGTGTGGGAGTGGTTGTCAGCGGTATTGTCATATCGTTCACCGGGTGGTATGTTCTTGACCCGATTGTCAGTATGGTGATTGCATTGGTTATCCTTGTCGGCACATGGGATTTGTTGCACGATAGTGTGCGTATGGCTTTGGATGGCGTTCCCGAGGGAGTAGAGATGGAGCGTGTTATCCAAACCATGCGCGCCACTCCGCATGTGACCGATGTCCACCATGTGCATGTATGGGCGATGAGCACTAAGGAGAATGCGCTGACCGCACATGTGGTGATAGACGACGAACAGGCTTCTTCTGCAGCCCGCCGTGCCATCAAATCCGCTCTGCGTGACCTGTCCATCACCCATGCCACCATCGAGATCGAGTACGGCGACGATTGTCCCGACCGCGAATGTTAATCCCGTAACCCGTAACCCCTCCCCCATAACTCATCACTTTGGCACGGAGTTTGTAATAAGTTGTTCGTAATCTAAAAATAAAGATATTATGAACAGCATATTAAAATCTATCGGCACATTGGCAGTAGTGGCTGCTGTCAGTGCCGCCACCACGGTTGGCGTGCTTCGTTACGGGCAGACCTCCGGTCTGTGGTCCGATTCGTTCAGTCGCCACGACTCCTTGCCTGCCGCCTATGGGCGTTTTGCTTCTCTGCCGCAGGCCGGCGAAACTGACTTTACCAACGCGGCGGAGTTGTCCGTCAATGCCGTTGTGCACGTCAAAACGATCTACCGCAATCAGTCTTCTTCGGCGATGCGTGATCCTCTCTTCGAGTTTTTCTTTGGCCATCCCGGCAGACAGCGCGAAATGCCCGCTCAACAAGCGTCCGGCTCAGGCGTCATCATCTCCGAGGACGGTTATATCGTGACCAACAACCATGTTATTGACCATGCGCAGCAGATTCAGGTTGTGCTCAACGACAAACGCGAATATACGGCAACGCTGGTGGGCACTGACCCGACGACTGACATTGCGCTTCTCAAGATTGAAGAGAGCGGCCTGCCGGTTATCCTCATGGGCAATTCCGACGACCTGCGTGTCGGCGAATGGGTTCTGGCTGTCGGCAATCCGTTCAACCTGACCTCAACGGTCACCGCCGGTATAGTGTCGGCTAAAGCACGCAATATCAATATCTTGGATGCGGACATGAAGATTGAGTCGTTCATCCAAACAGACGCGGCGGTCAATCCCGGTAACTCAGGCGGAGCGCTGGTCAATACGCGCGGCGAACTGGTAGGAATCAACACGGCCATCGCTTCGCAAACAGGGTCGTATTCGGGCTACAGTTTTGCGGTTCCGACGAGTATCGTACAAAAAGTTGTCAGCGATATCCGTCAGTACGGCACGGTGCAACGCGCTGTTCTCGGTGTCCGGATGCGTGAGATAACATCCCAATTGCAGAAAGAGAAGAATCTCTCAACGCTGCAAGGAGCATATGTAGAGGATGCAGTTGAAGACGGTGCGGCACAGAGAGCCGGTATTCGTTCGGGCGATGTGATCATCCGTATTGACGATATGGCCATCAAGACAGGTACCGACCTGCAGGAACAGATAGGTCGTCATCGTCCGGGCGATGTGGTTATTATCACACTCTTGCGTAACGGCGAACAGATGACAGTCCGGGCGACGTTGACCAACCGCGAAGGCGGCACCGAATTCATTCCTGCCTCCGACCGTCACCCATAACCCGTCACCCACTACCCACTAACCCTTTTAAAAGGCCAACAATGCGTTGGCTTTTTTTGTGTTCGTTTTAGAAAAAATGTCATGTACGTTACAAATCTCTTGCATAATTCAAAAATAAATCGTACCTTTGCAAGCGAAATGAAAAACAAACAAGTTTAAAACATTTAGGCTCTATGAAAAAACACATTCTTGGATTGGATTTAGGTACCAATAGTATCGGTTGGGCCGTTGTTACAGAAGAAGATGATCAAAAGCGTATTTCTTGCGCAGGTAGCCGTATTATCCCTATGGATGCAAAACTAATGGGTGATTTTGAAAGTGGTAATAGTATATCACAAACCAAAGATCGCACCCAGGCACGAGGAATGCGTCGTTTATATGAAAGACATGCGCTGCGCAGAGAACGTCTCAACCGTGTATTGTCTATACTTGGTTTCCTACCTGAACATTATACACAAGACTTGAATCGATATGGTCAACTCAACAAAGGTGTTGAGCCTAAGTTGGCATGGACCAATACGGATGGCAAATATACTTTTTTGTTTCAAGATTCATTTAATGAAATGGTTCGCGATTTCGGACGTGTCCACCCGGAATTACTCGTAAATGGCCGGAATATCGCTTACGATTGGACCATATATTATCTGCGCAAGAAAGCATTAACACAAGCTATTAACAAGCAAGAATTAGCATGGATTCTTCACCAATTCAATCAAAAACGCGGTTATAACCAAGCGCGCGGAGAGGAGGACGAGCCAAAAGAGAATAAACGCCAAGAATTTATTTCAGAGAAAGTTGTCTCCGTTCGTGAAACAGGTGAAAAATCAAAAGGAAAACCTCAATATGAAGTTTGCCTAGAAAATGGATGGAGTTTTTTGAAAGAGAGCAAGTATCCTCTGGATTGGGAGGGAAAAATCAAAAACTTCATTGTTACTACGACTCTTAATGATGATGGAACAGAAGCAAAGGATAAAGAAGGCAATGTAAAACGGACATTTAAAGCGCCTTCGGATGATGATTGGGGACTGCAAAAATTAAAGACCCAACACGATATTGACGTAAGCCACAAAACCGTTGGTGAATTTATCTATGATGCCTTATTGCAAAATCCTGATCAAAAGATTCTGGGTCAGTTAGTGCGTGTTGTTGATCGAAAATACTACAAGGAAGAATTAGAACGCATTCTTGAAACTCAAAAACAATTCATACCGGAATTGCAAAATAGAGATTTGTATGCAGAGAGTATAAAAGCACTTTATCCACAAAATGAAGCGTATCGCAATAGTATCGCCGGCAAAGACTTTACGTATCTATTCTTAAAGGATATTATCTTCTATCAACGTCCGCTTAAGAGTAAGAAGTCATTGATTAGTGAATGTCCGTATGAATACCATGTTTACAAAGATAAAGATGGTAAATGGCAGAGACAATACCTGAAATGTATTTCTAAATCTCATCCACTATACGAAGAGTTCCGTATGTGGCAATTTGTGGAAAACCTACATGTCTATCGTGAGGCTGCTAACGGAATTGGCAAAGATGATTGTACTTCGGAATATATCCCCAACAAGGCAGAATTGGTAAAATGGTTATTAACCCAAAAAGAGGTGACGGAGAAATCGCTGCTTACTTATCTCGTCGGGAAGAAGCATGCTGGTTTGTCGTGGAATTATGTATCGGATAAAGACAAGAAATACCCTGCTGCTCCTGTTACAGCAACAATTAGTGCTATATGGAGGGAATCCGGAGGAAAAGAAACCGATTTACGTAAAGAAATAACGACAGAAAAGAATAAGCATCATAGAAAAATATCCAATAAGGAACAAGATAAGAAAGCGCAAGATAATAATTTAACTATCAATGCATTAGAACAAATTTGGCATATCTTGTATTCAGTTTCGGATAAGTCTCAGCTTGTTGCAGCCTTAAAGCACTATGCGGAGAATAATAATCTTTCTTCTATCTTTGTTGATAAATTGAGCAAACAGAAACCTTTCGAAGCAGATTATGGTGCTTATAGCGAAAAAGCAATCCGTAAACTGCTGAATCTAATGCGTTGTGGAGAGTATTGGAGCGAAGAAGCTATAGACAAGAAGACTAGAGATCGTATAGACCATATCTTAACCGCTGAAGTAGATGATGCTATCAGCGAACGTGTTCGCGTGAAGCTGGACTCCATGAACGATGTGAAGGACTTCCAAG
>JAEEHO010000339.1 GCA_016280845.1 Paludibacteraceae bacterium
CCGCTAAAGAAACTGCTGCTGCTCCACCGCGATTTCTACCGCCTGTTGCGCAACTACATCTCGTTCGAAGACTTCTACGATTACAACTCGCACACCATCGCTTCGTTCCAAGCAGGAACACTCGTTATTGACCAGCGCGCGTGCCACCTGTGTATCCGCGTAAACGACCCCGCCAAGCACGACATACAGGCTCCGCTGTCGGGAATATACCTACTCTATTGCGACTGCGAATCCAAGAAACTGGGAAAGAAAATGCAGATTGTAGCCGCTATGACACAAGGCGAAGTGCAGAACCTGAGCATCGGCAAAAATGCCATTTTCTATGACAATGACGGCAACGACTACGATGCTACCGTGACCAAGATAATTGACAATCCTATATCTATTCGTCAGGCATTCTGGACGCCGTACCGCAAGTTCGGCAACTGGCTGCAAGAGAAAATCAACAAGTCGGCGGCGGAAAAAGACGCCAAGGCTTTTGACGATATGACGAGTAAGGGCGAAGGGCTGATGGCAAAAGGCGAAGGAAAGGATGTTCCGAAACCGACATTTGATATCGCTAAGTTTGCCGGTATCTTTGCTGCCATCGGTATGGCTCTGGGCATGATAGGCACAGCGCTGGCAAGCGTAGCCAAAGGGCTGCAGGGCTATGAATGGTGGCAATATATTGTCATACTGGCGTGCATTCTGTTGGTTATCAGCGGTCCAAGCATGGTTATAGCATGGCTGAAGTTGCGTCGTCGCAATTTGGCGCCCGTACTCAATGCTAACGGATGGGCCATCAACGCCGATGCTATCATCTCCGTTCCGTTCGGCCGCACATTGACCGAACAAGTGCGTTTCCCGCTGGTCAAAGACCCGTTGGCCAAGGCCAAGAAAGGCATGAAACCATGGCAGGCTACACTAATCACACTCTCAGCCATTGCGTTGTTCATTGTAGCGATGTGTTTTGGTTATAAGTACATAACACGCGCAGTTGTCGAGGAGAAACCTACAACCGAAATCATACAAACTCCCGACACCGTAACTGCGGAAAATCAAGAAATATGCGAATGATAAAAAACGAAATTATTTGGGCGAACGGACACCTGTTCCTCGCCGCTTTAGCAACAATTTGTTTAGTTTTCAGCGCGCCTGCGAAGGCGCAGACTGTGGCCAACGAGCCGGACACTACCTTTGTGGAAGACGGAGGTGAATTGTTCGACGAACAGTTGGATGACATTGATGTGGAAAAAGGAGCCGGTGTACCGGCATGGTTAGCAAGCCACATCTCCAATGACACCCTCTTTGTGGGCTGCGACCGCGAAGTACTACCACGCAAACTGGTGATTCATACCAATAACGGAGACGTTATTTACAAAGTGGATTTCCGCTTCATGGTTGGCGATACATCGCTGCTCTACCATCACCCGTGCGACAGCGTTTATAAGAATATATGGACCGATGCGCACGTCAACCCGTACGGCAATCTGTTTGATTCGCTCAAAGAGGACGTACATATCCCTATGAAGGGATTCTGCTTGCCGGCTCCGGGATACATCACCAGTCACTACGGATGGCGCCGTTACCGAATGCACAAGGGAACGGATATCAAGGTACAGATAGGCGATTCTATCCGTTCAGCATGGGGAGGTCAGGTTCGTATCGTAGGATGGGATCCGCGTGGCTACGGCTACTATGTAGTCGTTCGTCATGACAACGGTCTGGAGACCGTTTATGGCCACATGAGCCGTCCGATGGTTGACCAGTATGAGAAAGTATTCCCGGGCGATGTGATTGGTCTGGGAGGTAACACCGGTCGCTCGACAGGAAGCCACCTGCATTGGGAGATTCGCTATTTGGGACGCGACATCAACCCTGAGGCTGTTGTGGACTTCACAACGGGACAACTCAAGAACAAAGAGGAATACGTCATCGGTATCAAGGCTATCAGACAACAGGAAGCCGAACGCGCCGCTATGCGTTTCCACACTGTGCGTCAGGGCGATACGCTGTCGGCTATCTCCAGACGCTACCATGTCTCTGTGAAACGTCTGTGCCAACTCAATAAGATCAAAGAAACAAGTATTCTGCGTCTAGGACAGAAGATTCGTGTGAACTAAAAGCCACGTAATCACGATAAAAGAGCGACCGCAAGGCCGCTCTTTTCTTTCTTAACCACTAAGACAAATCAGAGGTTGGAGATGAACTCTTTGGTACGGTTGAGAGCCTCAGCAAGAACCTCATGCGAAGTAGCCAAATTGATTCGCACGTATCCTGTGCCGCCGTACATACCGGACGGATTAAAGAGCACTTTCTGCTCAGCCGACAACCGTTCGCAGAAGGTCTCGGAGCTGATACCAAGCGCCTCTATATTCACCCACGCCAAATACGTACCTTCGGTTTCATGCAGTTGCAGCATCGGCAAGTTGTTGTGCAAATAATCGCGCAGGTAGCAGAAATTGTCATATACCTGTTTGTTCAGTTCGTCCAACCATTGTTCGCTCTCGTTATACGCAGCCACTTGTGCCACCAGTCCGAACGGATTCAGCCCATTCACTTCGTGGATCTCAAGAGCATGATTGATCTGGCGGAAGAGCTGCGTATTGGGAACATAGATAGTGGCGCACAAAAGTCCTGCTATATTGAACGCTTTGGATGCCGAAGTACAAACACAGAAGTCCGTATCATTGATTGCAATGGTAGCAAAAGGAGTATAGGTGTGTCCCGGGAAAGCAAACTCACAGTGTATCTCATCCGATAGTACGAATAGGTGGTGGCGACGCATGATATCCGCCATTCGTTCCAACTCATCACGGCTCCACACACGGCCTGTAGGATTGTGCGGGTTGCAGAGCAAGAACACATCCGCTTCCTGCGCTTTGGCTTCCAGCTCTTCCCAATTGACCTCATAGCGATTGTTGCGCAACACAAGCGGCGAATCCACCAACTGACAACCCATATTATCGATGCACGCGAAGAAACAGTTGTAAGCCGGCGTAAAAGTGAGAATACGCAACGGTTCGCACTTATTCAAACGCAACTGCAGCGCCTTGAAGATAGCCGAAACGGCCGGCACAACAGCTGTTGTATAGAGCAGATTCGAACGGTTGATGCCCTGCCAGTTGTGACGACGGCTGAACCATGATGCCACAGCATCGTAGTTGGCTTGCGGCACTATCGAGTAACCGAAAACGCCATGATCCAAACGACGCTGCATTGCCTGACGAATAGGTAAGGCTGCTTTGAAATCCATGTCTGCCACCCACAATGGCAGTGTTCCTTGTGCCTGCTCGCTGTCCCATTTGTAACAGTCCGAGCCCTGTCTGTTTACGTACTCTAACATATGGTTGTTTTTTGATTCACTTATTGCTTGTCCAATATCTTGCGGACGCGATGGCTGAAGACGAGGAAGGAACGGAGATGACTGCCGTGATTCCCGAAATCGAAAGTCACGTTTGGCGCGTCCGACCAGCACTGTTGGAGGTGGCGCGCATTCTCGAAGGTAACTATATCGTCTTCGGTGGAATGGAATACATAGGTGGGTGCCTTAGGTGGCGCAACACATACCGTATCCGCACTGAGGGCCAGCGTGTCCATCGGAACATGCACGAGGCTGGAGCGAAGCAGTCCCTGGTATAGACGTTGCGGTTCAGGCTGCGTCTTATCCATTCCGTCGCGGGTCATCCAGTAGCTCGTTCGGTGTCTGTTCATTAGAAAATACAAGGCAAGCACTCCTTTTTCCTTCGGCGCGACAAACTTATCGTAAGCACGTTGCAACTCCGGCGTAAAAAAATAGTCGTTACTGAGATGCAGATCGTAGGCCACGTTGGTACCGAGAATCAAAGTAGGAATGGTCATAGCATAGCCGACTTTGTCCGTCATCACTGCCACATCGTAGGTCGAAGCCACATCATACGGTCCGCTACCGGCGTAGCACGCCTTGACATGAATGCGGTCGGCATATTGTTCCTCAAGCAACTTGAGTGTCCACAATGCCGCTGCTCCACCCTGCGAAAAACCAAAGATTATGATAGTGTCGCTGTATGCTCTCGAGCGGATACTATCGATGACAGACGGCACTTGCAACAACATATCCACACAGTTACGCGCTGTTAGGGCACCGTCCAAATAAGGCATTGTGCTGTCGCGCGTGACACCAAAGCCGATGTAGTCAGGCATGACCAGCACGTAGTCGTCGCGAAACACTTTCGCTTCGGCGGGCGTACACATCGATGGTGCTTCGTCGTTGGCGGCGATAGTGAAATGCGGAATGAGCATCAAGCCTTTAGGCTGACTTTTCATCGGCACACTCACCTTGCCGGACAAACGAATCTGTTCGCCACGCGGCCCGACGGACGTGTACTCCACCACTTTTTCCACCACACTCGGCGTTCCGGCCGTCATTGCAAGAAAAGGACAATGCAGAAAAGTGCAAAAAAGTAATATGCGTGTTCTAAAATCCATATTTGGGCGCAAAGGTAATACTTTTTTTTGGTATATACAAATTCATAACGCTCATTTTGCGCGACTCTGTCGAACATTTTCGAACGCTGTGTTCGAAAATTCAACGTTAGTTATTTTTAGTCATTCTTAGTGGTTCGTTATATATTGCCGAGGGTATCAGCCTATAGTAAGCAAACAATAAGCCATCCATCCATAACACACTACGCACAACGCATAACACATCATTAAAAAATATTTTGTATTTTTTTAGTAAAAGTCTTGCGCATTCAAAAAAATTGTTGTATCTTTGCACAAAATTTGAAAAGAGATCATATTAACATTTTTTCTATTAACAATAAAAACACAAATCATTATGGCGCGTACAACATTTAATCGCCTGCGTGGCGTAAAGGACAGCCTTCCTCATGGTAGTATGGATGCAATTGCAGCCGAGTTGAACATCACAGCAGATGAAGTTAGAGCATATTTTAATGGTGAAGGCAACGCTGACTATCATATCGAAGCCGGACCGGAGGGAGGTATAATTGAATTTAGCAACACCCGAATTCTGGAAGTTGCTCTTCGAATTGCTTGGGAGGCTCAAAATAGTCTCTAACGCAACGAAAGTGGAAACAATATTAAAAAGAACGGATAACCTAAGGGTAGTAGCTCTGATACTCATGATCGGAGCACTACCTTTTTTGTGTAACGCACAAGAGGAATCCGTAGCAAGTCGTTACTTGGACGATTATAGCCAACACGTTGGTTTTACTTACGGCGCCAATGCTACATTGAATACTGCCTACCTCTGGCGCGGTATATATGCCGGTTCGATGAACATACAAGGCGGTGGATGCGTAGGCTACGGAGGTTTATATGCTGACGTATGGGTCAATCTGGGCACAGATACGTGGGCTTTCAGTAAGTTCCAACCCGAGGTGGACTTCACCTTCGGTTTTGCACGATGGGGACTGGATGTGAATGTGCTCTTTGTACACAGTTTCATGTGCCCGTTCTTCGATTTTGGCTATCACCCCGGTGGAGGTAATGCAATCGAACTGCGTGCAGCGTATACGGTCAGCAGCAAGTTGCCGCTAAGTTTTCTATGGTCCACGCGCGTGGGAGGAAGCGATGCTTACATAGGAACTGCAGGCGACACACTGCGCGCATATTCCACCTATATTGAACTGAGTTATATGCACCCGTTGCCATATGACATCAGCGTAGGAGGTTGCATCGGTGTTACGCCGTGGCGTAGTTTATACACCAGCTATCAAGGCCGTTTTGCCGTGCAGAACGTCGAAGTGCGTGCACGCAAGCTCTGGGGCCTGACTGAACATTGCGGACTCAAACTACAAGGAACGTTGAGCATCAACCCTCATTTGTTAGCCGACGACCTGAGTAGTGCACAATGGCATCCGCTCAATCCGGGAGGACAAAGCGTAAATGCCAATATAGCTTTGGGAGTTTTTCTCAAATAAGGGTACTTCCTGCAAGGAGACTCTGAACGAATGTACTTACAGAAATACCCGTAAACCAAAATTATTAACTATTTTTTTTATTTATTACTATTTAAGGTACAAAAAAAATGAAAAGATTCATCACTATGTTTGTGGCCGCGATGGCTGCAGTAGTAATGGCGAAAGCCGAAGTTGAATTTGCCTACGAAGCAGGCGCTGACATTGTTAGCTCGTACATCTGGCGTGGCCAGTACAACGGCGGTTTAAGTTTGCAACCGGAAGGCCTGGTTGGCTTTGATGCAAATGACGGAGCTCTCAGTTTCCGCGCAGGAGTTTGGGCCAACATCGGTGCATCAGACTGGAAATTCAAGAAAGATCAAAACGACGGAACAGGTTACACTATGTTCATGCCGGAAGTAGATTTCATTGCTTCCTTCACAGCCTACGGAGCAAGTATCGGATTTAATGAGTACTACTATTGCGACGATTGGAGCACGCACACTTCCGAAATCTGGGCTGGCTATAGTTTTGACCATGCTTTCGGTGTAGGTGCATACATCAATTGGTACACCATCATTGCCGGAGATGATGTTATTCCTACTCCGACACTCTTGGATCCGTTCGCAGAACGCCGCGCTTGGTCTTCGTATATCGAACTCGGTTATGATTATACATTTGAGAATCTGGGCCTGACGCTTGGTGCACAAATCGGTTTGTCTCCATGGAAGAGCCCTCTCTATGGCAACGAGAAATTCGCTTGTACAAATATCAGCCTCAAGATAAACAAGGAATGGGAATTTGACGTTGTTACCCTTGACCTCTACGCTCAGGGTAGTCTCAATCCAGACGGCATTGACAAAACGAATGTATTCATTCCGGAGGCCGGTGAGGACAAACTCTATTGTCAGAAACTGAACGGAACCATCGGTCTCGGTATCTGGTTCTAACGCGTTCAGCAAAATTCTCGCGCAAACTGAGCGCACTGCGCTTTTATAAAAAACAAATCAAAATCACATCGTCAAACTATAAATGAATAGGCGATTATTACGCACAGGTAGTGCGCTTATAGCTTTAGGCGTAGCCGTTCTGATGCTTTTCCTCTGTGAGGACAAGCGTCAGACGGCGTTTTACGCCAACAAAGGTAAAGTGTTCGGCACGTACTATTCCATTCAGTACGAGGCGACCAACGATCTTGAGGACAGCATTCAAACTGCCTTTTATACGTTTGACAACAGCCTGAGCATGTTCAACCCGCACTCCACTCTATCGGCTATCAATACCAACCGGGATACCACCACAGACGCCTTCTTTGAGTCGATGTGGGCTGAAGCCGAACGTGTCTATCGTTTGTCCGACGGCGCCTTCGACATCACAGTGGCGCCTCTGGTCAATCTGTGGGGATTTGGTCTAAAGAATCGTTCCAACGTATCTGATGCACAGATAGACAGCGCACGCGCGCTGGTGGGCTTCGACCGCGTACAGCTGGTCAACCGTCATATTGTCAAAGCTGATTCGCGAATGATGCTGGACGGCGGAGCCGTAGCCAAAGGACAAGCCTGCGACGTGGTTGCCGCCATGCTGCAACGTCAGGGATGTGAGAACTACCTGGTGGAAATAGGCGGCGAGATCGTTTGCCACGGACACAACAGCCGTGGCGACAAATGGCATGTGGGAATCACTAAGCCTGTAGACAATAATGGCGGAGAGCCAAAGGCAAATGGCGAATTGCAAGACATCATAGCCGTTTCGGACATCTGTATGGCCACGAGCGGCAACTACCGAAATTATTATTACGCAGACGGCGAGAAACGCAGTCACACTATTGATCCGCGTTCCGGCCGCCCAGTACAACACGCGTTGCTGAGCGCTACCGTAGTGAGCAGCAGTTGTATGCGTGCCGATGCATTGGCCACCGCATGTATGGTGGTGGGCGAGACTGAAGCACTCGATATGATCAGCCGCGCAGGCGACGCGGCATGCTATCTCATCGTGGCACAAGACGACAGCATGGTCGTCATCACTTCGCCTAACTGGAAAGAAATAATTGAAAATTAAAGTTTATGAAACCCTATATACATGTCGTTCGTTATTACGAATGTGACAAGATGGGTATTACCCATCATTCCAACTATATCCGTTTTATGGAAGAAGCCCGTATCGACTGGATGGACCAACTCGGCTACGGCTTCGAGCGCATGGAGGCCGAAGGCGTTGTTTCGCCCGTAATGGGTCTCTCGTGCCAATACAAGCACACTACTACATTCAAGGACGAGATCTCTATCGAAGTGACTGTCAAGGAGATGTCGGCGCTGAAGATATCGTTCTCCTATACTATGAAAGTAGGCGACACAGTTGCCTGCATCGCCTCTTCTACCCATTGTTTCTTGGAGAACAACCGTCCTATCGCTATCGAGAAGCGATTCCCGGAACTCTACCAAGCTATATTGCACCAGTCGATATCCAAATAACCGGCATCGTTGATTGGCTGATGGTCACGTACTGCGTAGAAACCGATCTTGGTTCCTATCCACTCATCGGGTATCGCTTGGTACTGACCGTCCATCTCCCACACTTTGCCATCCTGCGAACGATATAGACGGCACACGTTGTTCTCCGAAAAGATAACGCGTATCTGCCACCATTGTCCGTCTCCCGGAATAGGCAACAAACGGTTCTTGCGACCGTAGATGATGAAGCCGGCTTTCTCGTGCTCACTATTCAAATCGTTTGGTGTGAAGCGCACACGTGCGTCAACCTGAAAAGCACGACCGGCCGGTATCTTGCGCAAGAAGATATTGGGCGCAGAATGTATATTGTCTGCTGGATAAGTGAACAGACGCAGGAAGGATGAATCCGCATGGCACGCAGCGAAATGCGCCTTGCGATTGCCGCTCCATTGCCAATAGACCGGCAACTCATTGCCGTTGAACTCGTCACGCGCAGGTATATGATTCATGCCGTCAGGCAGTTCCACCTTGCGCCCCAAGTTGGATGTAGGCTCGCCGTTATTGCCGATAACCGGCCATCCGCGAGACCAACGCATAGGCTGGATATGCAGGATACGACCGCCCACACCTACGTTCTGCGAGTGATAGAACTTATCCATCATCCATGCATTCTGACGCGGACCGCTCACATCGGTCGAGCCCTGCTCCATCACACGTTTGGCTTCGTACGGACCGTACGGAGAACGGCTGCGCAGACAGAGTTGCCAACTATTCTTCGAACTGCCGGCCGAGCAGAAGATATAGAACCAATAATCCACCTTGTAGAACTTGGGTCCTTCGCAGTTGGGATTGTCGCCATGCCCGTCAAACACGATTTGATCCTCATGCAACACACTGAGCGCATCGGGCGTCAGTTCGCACACAGCCAGAAGCGATTTGATTCCCGCGCGACTTCCCGCATAAGCATGCACCAGATAGACACGACCGTCCATATCCCATAACGGACACGGGTCAATCAGTCCCTTGCCACGTTTGACAAGCACAGCCGGTTCCCATTCGCACGGCAGACCTTTTGTCTTGACCGAACGGATACAGAAGATACCCTGATCCGGATCGCCGTAGAAGATATAGAAACGGCCGTCCATATAGCGGATCGACGGTGCCCAAACGCCACAACCTGCAGGACATGCATCCAGATGGCCGTAGCCGGGAACAGTGTCCGGCAGAGCGGCATCGATAATTTTCCAACTAAGTCCGTCACGCGAATGCAGAATCTGCAAACCGGGTGTAGCGGCGTACGAACTGTAGGTCATGTAGAAGTCCTGACCAACCTGCGTCACATCCGGGTCGGAATAGTCATACGGCAGAAGCACCTCTCCCCTGCTCTCGGCCACAACCAGACAAAGGAGAATAAGAGTAAGAGTGGTTATTTTTTTCATAGATTCAAAGGATTTGGCTGCAAAGATACACTTTTTCTTGCACATATCCAAAAAAAGTAGTAATTTTGCATCGTTTTTTCATTGAGTATTAAACACTACACATTAAACAATACAATGAGCGTACATATACAAAACAGCCGAATGACGACGGCTAAATTGCGTCAAATGAAAGCAGCAGGCGAGAAGATAGCCATGCTGACCAGTTACGATTTCACACTTGCACGTCTGGTGGACGAGGCAGGTATAGATATGTTTTTGGTGGGCGACAGTGCTAGCAATGTGGTTTGCGGCAATCTGTACACGCTGCCTATTACGGTGGATGAGATGATTTTCCTTGCCAAGGGTGTTGTACGCGCAGCCGAACATGCATTGGTTGTCTGCGACATGCCGTTCGGCAGTTATCAAGTGAGCGAAGAAGAGGCTGTTCGCAATGCTATCAAGATACTGAAAGAGAGCGGCTGTGATGCCGTCAAATTGGAGGGAGGCGAAGAAATCTTACCGGCAATCCGCCACATGGTACAATCCGGTGTTCCTGTGATGGGACATCTCGGTTTGACACCACAGAGTGTAAACCAATTTGGAGGATATGGTCTGCGCGCCAAAGAAGAGGCCGAGGCCGAGAAACTGCTGCACGATGCCAAACTGCTGGACGAAGCCGGTTGCTTCAGCATCGTATTGGAGAAGATCCCTGCTGCATTGGCAGAGAAAGTAACCAAGGCCGTTAGTTGTCCGGTTATCGGTATCGGCGCGGGCAATGCCTGCGATGGCCAGGTACTGGTGCTACACGACATGTTGGGCCTGAACACCGGCTTCAAGCCTAAGTTCCTCCGCCATTTCGCTAACTTGGCAGCTGATGTAAAGAACGCCGTCGGCACATACATCTCCGCCGTCAAAGACACCTCTTTCCCCAACACCGAAGAGTGTTACTGATACGATTAGCTATTTAGATATATAAGACGTTTATTGAACGTTTTTAAGATGTTAGCACGATGACCGCCGGGCCATCGTGCTTGCAAAATCCTCTCTCAACTCGGCCTCCAGTTTTCAGAAAGGGACTATCTATTTGTTGTGATTTTCAATATAGTGCATTATCGCATCTTGATTTTCTATAACAAACTTCTCAATTTGTTTATCCATATATCGTATATAAACTCGTATGCCGATGACATAACTTGCTATAATTGCAATGATAATCCATATCATAAAATTGAAGTTCACTTCTTTCTTTTCTTTCTTTTCGTCCATAATTTATAATTTAGAATTTTTATTTGTTTCTCTGACTTTCTTTTGAATATCTCATGATATTGCGACTATTATAAACAATGATGTCTATTTCTGTCATATGACTAAACATCAATGGTTTTGGTTCTCCTACCGTTAGAAGAGATCCGTCAATAGGACTAGTTATTTGCAGTGGAGGAATAGTGATACCAGAGTCAAAGGACTGCAATTTTCCTTTCAATTCCACTTCTACCACCTTCTTATTGTTATCAGACTTCATCCAACTTCGTGTCCTAAAATCAGTATCATCACAAATGTTCGGAGTCCCATATAGAGTGCTATATTCGTTCTCGAACTCTTTGAATTGCGTATCCAAAGATAAGCCAAACATTTTAAAACTTGCTAACATGACTTTATTCCATTTCCCTGTCATGATGCAAATATAACATATATATTCTCCTTTGTATTTTCCTTCTAACACAAAGACATCTGCTTCCTCTTTAATAACAGAAAAACCTTTGTTTTTCAGTGCCTGTTTTAGAACCCATCCATTACCAGCCACCTTAACTCCCATTATCTCCGGTGCAAAGTCAGTACTTTCGCAACTTGCTTGCAATAATACAATAGCAATACCCAATATCAATTTACATATTGTTTTCATATTCATATTATTATTGATTTGATAGAATAAAACGCTCAACTTTTATTAGTAAAAAATTACTTGTTTGCAATATCCTAAACCAATTTTTTCATTTCCCTTATAGCATTTCGGTATTGTCAATACTAATTGATAGCATTCGCAGAAAGCATCATCACCGATACTAGAAACACTATTAGGTATAGTAAGAGAACGTAGATTTGTACAACCATGAAACACATCATTTTCTATTTTAATAACACTCGGTGGGATTGATATTGTTAATAGGCCCGTGTTCCCCATAAATGTTCCCCAATTAAGAGTTTTAATGCTATCCGGAACTATAAAGGAAGTCAAAGCTATACAATTGTTGAATGCATTTTCTCCAATGCTTGTAACATTTTGTGGAATGGCAATTTCTTTGATGCTTTCACAATGCTGGAAGGCATAAGCGCCAATGCTCTCTACTGACTCTGGAATAGAAATATTAGTTAGTCGAGAACATCCATGAAAGGACATGTCACCAATACATTTTAAGTTTTGGGGCAATTCAACAGATACCAATCTAGAGCAGCCCATAAATGTTCCCATTCCGATACTATCAACTCCTTCTGGA
>JAEEHO010000340.1 GCA_016280845.1 Paludibacteraceae bacterium
GATTTGAAATAGTAATAGAGCGTTCCGCGTCCCATGTCCAACTGGTTCTGTAGGTCGGTTATGCTTACGTTCTGGTAGCCCTCTAGAGCATACATCTCCATCGCTTTCTGAATAATATAATCGCGTCTGTCCTTCATTAATGTTAAATTCAAATAAACGACTACTTGGGTAGCCGATAGTACCTAATACCTTATGTACTCCTTATATATATTATTAAATACCGTTGCTTTTTTCGTAGTTGTCCAGCGCTTTGCACATCAATAGCCGTCCCTGTTCTATTATCTCCTCTGCTTTGTCAAAAGCAAAAGTAGGGTAGGCGTATTGTGGCATAACGGCGTGTACATCCGGTGGAGTGAGTCGCAGTGCCAACAGTGTGTTTTGCTGGATTTGCATGTCGGACATGCGATCTACCATACCTGCAAAACTGACAGACCGACCCAAGTCTTTTGCTCTCTCCAGACGCACTTTGTCAACGCGTCTGCCTAACTGTCTTAACTGGAGTTCCCAAGATTTTGGAAAGGGTATGCCGCGCGCTTTCAGTTCCGTTAACCGTCCTTCCACATCTATCGGTTCGGGAATGGGTTCCACCTCCATGCAGTCTTTGCCGCTGATGTCCATGGCTACTAGTATATCGTCTTCGTTGCGTTGCACTATATGCAGCGGTAATGGATTCAATATACCGCCGTCAATCAGCAAACGATCGCCTATCTGTACCGGTTGGAAGAACAGCGGAATGCTGATGGAGGCACGTATTGCCTCAAACAAACTGCCTTCGCGGAATATCACTTCCTCGGTATGAATCATGTCCGATGCTACGAGCGCACAAGGTATATTGAGGCTCTCTATAGGTCGGTCGGGCACAATCTTCTCCAATTCGGCTATGATTCGTTTGCCTTTGACGAGCGAATTGCCGCTCAGTACATTGATGTCCATCATGCGAAGAATCAACTGCTTGTCCACTTGCAGAAACCATTCTCTTGCTTCCTTGAGTTGACCGGCAGCATACATTCCCGCTATGATCGAACCCATCGAACAACCGGCTATACTGCTGATCGTATAACCGCGTGCTTCCAGTTCCTCGATAGCACCTATATGCGCCAAACCGCGAGCTCCGCCCGAGCCCAATACTAAAGCAACACTTTTCTTCATTGAAAATCGTCAATCAAACAATCTTGGCAGGAACGAGTTTCTCACGAATACGGATATAAATGATGTTCTCCTTCTTGGCAAAAGCCGTCTGTACATAGCCCATACCGATACCTACTTTGGTATTCGGGAGCATGATACCGGACGTCACATTACCAATCGTATTGCCTGCTTCGTCGCAGATTTCGTATCCGTTGCGCGGAATAGCGCGCTCCTGACATTCAAAATGCACCAATTTGCGCTTTACGCCTTCGGCTTTCTGCTTCTTAAGATACTCACAATCAATAAACTCCTTGGCATCTAGTTTGGTGATCCAACCCAATCCTGCTTCCAGAGGCGATGTAGTATCGTCTATGTCGTGTCCGTACAGGCAGAACCATTTTTCCAGACGCAGACTGTCGCGTGCGCCAAGGCCGATAGGTGCCAACCCGAACGGTTTGCCCACTTCGAACAATGCATCCCATATCTGTTTGCCCTTCTCGGCCGGGAAGTAGAGTTCGAATCCTCCTGCTCCCGTATAACCCGTGTTGGACAAGATAACACCCGGTACACCGGCAAAACTCCACTCGCGGAAAGCATAGTAATCGATGGACTTGAGGTCTGCATCGGTCAGCAGTTGCAACATTTCTGTCGCTTTAGGGCCTTGTACAGCCAACTGACCGTAACGCTCACTGGCGTTCTCAAGACTCAGGTTGCCCCAGTCTTTCTGCTTTGCTATCTGGTTCACCCATGCCCAGTCTTTGTCTATATTGCCGGCATTGACTACCATCAGATACTTGGTGGTCGAGTACTTGTAGATGATCAGGTCGTCCACTATACCGCCTTTGCCGTTCGGCATACAGTTATACTGTGCTTTGCCTGCAGGTATAACACTCAGGTCATTTGTGGTGATGTACTGCAGAAAATCCAGCGCTTTGTCGCCTTTGACCCAAAATTCGCCCATATGGCTTACGTCGAACACACCTACGCCCTCGCGTACGATCATGTGCTCTTGGTTGATACCCGTAGGGTACTGGATAGGCATGTTGAAGCCTGCAAACTCTGCCATTTTTGCGCCCAGCGCAATGTGGATGTCGGTAAACGGTGTTGTCTTTAACATAGTATTATGCTTTTTTGATGATTTCCAGAATTACTTCGCTAGCTTTCTCCAACGATGGGATAGGCAGGTACTCATAGCGGCTGTGGAAGTTCTCTCCGCCGGTGAAGATGTTCGGACACGGCAGTCCTTCGAACGACAAACGTGCGCCGTCCGTGCCGCCACGAATAGGCTTAACCTTAGGTGTTACACCTACGGCCTTCATCGCTTCTTCTGCCAAGTCAATGATATGCATCACCGGCTCAATCTTCTCACGCATGTTATAGTACTGGTCGCGCATCTCTATCTCTGCCGTTCCATCGCCGTACTCGCGGTTCACCTTGCGAACCAGGTGCTCCAGTTCGCGTTTGCGACTCTCAAAACGTGCGCGGTCATGATCGCGGATGATATAACTGAGTGTCGTCTCTTCTACCGATCCGTTCATGCTGATCAGATGGTAAAAGCCTTCGTAGTCCTGTGTGTGTTCCGGAGTCTCCCAACGCGGTAACATAACAGCTAACTGGAACGCGATGCGCATTGAGTTTTGCATCTTGTGGTAAGCAATACCCGGGTGAACGTTCACGCCGTGAATATGAATCTTGCATGCAGCGGCGTTGAAGTTCTCGTACTCCAGTTCGCCGACAGCACCGCCGTCTATTGTATACGCCCAGTCGCAGCCGAAAGCCTTGACATCAAAATGGTCTGCGCCTTGGCCGATTTCCTCGTCGGGAGTGAAGCCTACGCGAATTTTGCCGTGTTGAATCTCCGGGTGCTCAATTAGATACTCCATTGCCGTTACTATCTCTGCGATACCGGCTTTATCGTCGGCACCGAGCAACGTCTTACCGTTGGTCACGATAATGTCCTGACCGATATAGTTCAACAACTCAGGGTACTTCTCCGATGACAATACAATGTCTTCTGCCTCGTTGAGAACAATTTCCACCTTTGTACCTTGTACATTGTCTCCTTGTACCTTCACAATACGCGGTTTTATGTTCTTTCCGCTGGCGTCTGGTGCCGTATCCATGTGTGCGATAAAACCGATGGTCGGTTTTCCCTCGCAGTTGGCAGGCAGCGTTGCCATGATATACCCGTTTGAATCGAGCGTAACGTCTTGCAAACCTACTTGTCTCAACTCATCTGCCAAACACTGTGCAAACTCCATTTGTCCCGGTGTGGACGGAGTCATATTGGTGTTCTCGTCACTGGTCGTGTGAAACGACACATACTTCAAAAATCGATCTACAATATTCATTGAATCAAAATAAATGATTGTTATGGGTGCTTCTAATAATTAGTTTTACTGTGATTTTGAGGTTTTTCTTATTCTATACTCGGGTACTCTAAAACGTACTAATTATTAGAAGTAACCTTATCTTTTAATGACCAGCAGTACCACGTAAATGATAGCGAGAATGGCACCTATATACAACAATGAATTAGATCCGGGCCAATGCATTATCTTGAAGGCGATACCTAACAAGAGTAGAATCAACATTCCCGAAAAACATGCGTTACGTAAACTTCTCATATTACCAAAAATTTATGCGTTATTACCAAAATACCTTAATTGCGTTTTATTTGTTACCTCCGAAAATACTGAGCAGCGAACCGATTGATGTGGCGTATTGAGCTGCTGTGTTGGCGTAGCCGGCGGCAGTATTGGCCGTGCTCTGTGCCTTGTTAGACGCGTTCTGCACGTTCTCGTTGGCCTTGATCATGTCCACCAGACTGTTGGTGACGCTTTCTGCGTTGTTCTGGTTTACCAAACCTAACGAACTGGCTATCATTCCCTTGCTGAACTCGCTGAGGTATGATGTGTTCTTGTAGTTCTCTTTCAGACCCTCGCAGTTGGCTACCAGAGTAACGGTGTTCAGTATGTTCTGCATGTTCTTGTAGTCATACTTGTTGCCGTCAGCCTTATATTGGTTGTACAGATTCAGCAATGCGCCGCCTGCTCCCTGACCTGCTGTTTGTGCTGCATTATTCTGCGTTGAGGCAGTGGTCGTAGTGGTTGTCTGTGACTGAGTCTGTGTCTGTGTTTGCGCGGTGGTCTGGTTAGACGAACCGTTGTCGGCACTTACAGTTGTGTTTCTGAGAAAACCGCAGGCACTAACCAGCGCCATTGCGGCTACTAAAATGAATGACTTTTTCATATTATAAAACGATATTCATGTTGTCTAATTTATTATCAGCGAACGCCAGGATAGTATCCGTTACGTTTTCGCACATTGCTATTCGTCCTTCCCACGTGCCGGTGCCCGTGTGTGGCGACAGAACCACGTTCGGCAGTTCCAGCAGTTCGGGCGTAATATGCGGTTCGTGCTCATATACATCCATCGCAGCGCCGGCTATGATGCCGCTCTTTAATGCTTCTACCAGCGCCTCTTCGTGCACGTGCGCGCCCCGCGCGGTA
>JAEEHO010000341.1 GCA_016280845.1 Paludibacteraceae bacterium
GAGCCGCCCAAGCGGCACGGGGCAGAACGGGCGAAACAACTGAACGGGAATTGTCTAATCGATGCAGCAGGTGATGAATCGGCTCTTCTGGTCGCGGCTAAACAACTTGGCCCGATCAACCCACTTGTCGATCCCCAAAGTCCCCGTCTTCGTTTCGAAAACATAGAATCGATTATCCACGCGCGCCACCACATCGAGCTGCATGTCTGGCGAAACCTTCTCCGACGCCAATCGCACAAGCTTGACGTCGTAGAAGATGTCATAGGAGAGCTTGTGCTCTTTCGCAAATGCCTGAAGCGTGCTTTCGATAATCGCGCGATTGACAATCTCGGCCCAACCGCCATTCCAAAATTGGATTGCCTGGTTTTTTCTTCCTCTCTTGATTTTGAGTTCAGTTCGCGAGCGTTCCACCGAAATCCAGCCAAAACCCTTGAACGCTTCGCAAAGCTGAATCAGCGTCGACTTCTCCTCCGGGCTGAAATCGCCAAAATCAACCACGGATTCTCGATTGTCTTTCTTCGCCAGGTCCTTGAATATCGGAACCGCCCGATCCTTGATCCGGAACATGAGCTTCGCGGCGCCCGCCTCCGGCGACGGCTTCTCCTTGCTCTTGTAATCAAGGATGCGAAATCCCAGCGCTCCCACATACTTCGCCAGCAACTTGGTCTTCCGCGCCTTGAAGAACGAATCCGCCTCCAGTATCTGCGCGTTACGTGCGGCGATTCGCTCATTGATTTGCTCTTGCAACACATCGCGCGCAAAGACCAGCTTTTCGATGGCAGATGTTGTTTCGTTAGCCATGACTATAAACTTTCCTTCGCAATATAAAGGTGATCTGGAACATTCGATAATGGAGCGCCCAGCTTACCAGTATGCATTACATAAAGGTTACGGTATGTGCGAGTCATCGCCACATAAAGGGCCTTACGAGCCGCCTGCGATTTCGCCTCGACAAACATCGGTAATATCACCGTCTCGAATTGAAGTCCCTTTGCGCTATGATATGTCATCAATTTTGGGTTTTCACTACGGAAATTAAGCGAGTCGTTAGATGTCTGTGGAATGTGCTGCTCGTCATTCCCCTGATCAGCAGAATTCTTGCTTTCATACTTGCTCTCACACACAAGGTGACGTTCCTGTAGATATCCATACATCTCACAAACAGCACTGTTGCTTGGAAGAAGAATGCCCACATCGCACCATTTGTTTTTATTAATCAGCGCAACGATAGCATCAGCCTGCCTTGCAACAGATTCAAACATCAAAAACCGCGGACGTTCGCGTTCTTTGCTCTGATATACCGCCTCTTCATAGGGATTCACGTCCACACCAACATACGTCTGCGTTATCTGAGCTACTGGCTTCGGCAGTCGGTAATTATTGTATAGGTGAAGGATTTTCAATCCCGTCAAATCTGAAATCTCCTCCACCGTAAGTGTGCCAGGTCGGATCTTCCCATATATTGACTGCGCCGTATCTCCGAAAAAGAAATAACTCTTGTTGGCGGCAGACATGAACTCTTCAATCTCAGAACGCGTAAAGTCCTGAATCTCATCAACAATCACATAATCAGCTTTCGGCATCCCTTCATGCTTCCATTGCCAATGGTAGAAAAAACGTTTGCCGAGACCATTATCAGTCCTGCCAGCTGCCATATACCGATTCAACGACTTCGTGAAGGCTATCAGAATTACATCCCCGCCGTCTTCGCGAATCTTCATTGCCTTATGAAGCGCTATCACCGACTTGCCGCTACCCGCGCACCCCGCGATCAGCATCGACTTGTCGAGTGTCTTCTGGATCAGGGCAAGTTGATCTTCGTCGGGATTTTTCACATCCCACTCCTTGAGATGCTTTTGACGGCGGACCAAGAGAGGTGAGGTAGACTTTGGAGAAGGCTGTGACACAACCGGCGGCGGAACTGGATCGGTTTTCGGCATTGCAGGCACTACAGCAGGCATAACCGAAGCCCGGTTGGCCAATTGACCTTGCAATTCCATTTCCCGGTCTTTTGCTTTAAGAAGTTCGTTCTGAAGACGAGCGACAAGCGCAGTCAAATCGCCAAGCTTCTTCATCGCCTGGACATCCTTCTGCAGAATTGCCTGGTTTGCCGCTTCCAGTTTATTTTGGAGATCGTCGACTTTCTTCCTTGTCTTGGCAAGCTCTGTGGATGTTGAGAAATCTCTACCGTCGTGAGCTGCATCTTCATGATAGAGATCCGACGGCAAAAGATGGACATCGCTCATCTTCGTGACAAGCCATGACTCATCAAGATGAAGTTTACGAATGAAGTTGAATATTGCATCATCAGGGATTGACGTGCTAACGGAAATACCCGTCTTTGGATTTCGCCAACCGCGGGCCTTTATGCCATGCATCGCACCTCCACAGTTGGCGACATCCGACACATGAAGCCATTGCCTCGTATTGCGATCCAACTCGTTGGTTAATGCTTTCATCGCCGAAAACACGACAAGTCCTTGCACATCATTGGCTTGCACGCTCGTGAAATAACCGTTTTTTTCTATGGCC
>JAEEHO010000342.1 GCA_016280845.1 Paludibacteraceae bacterium
ACAACAACCCAATCAGTAGATGGCTTCGTAGCTCCATTATAGGTAGTTGTAGCCCATGTTGCTCTAAAATCAAACGGATCTTTATCGTTTGCATAGAACCAGCAAATGCTATACGTTTCGCCACCGCTAACGGTCAACTTAATCTGTTTTTTCTTGTTATCAAGAGACGATTTCGTTACGGTTTTACCAGCGTAAGCCGTTCCTACAAAGTCATTTGCAGTTGGTTGAGAAGTTACATCAACGATGTAGTTGTAAACATCCGGACGGAACTTAGGTATAGTAGTTCCATTGAACTTCAAGTCTTTGAGTTTGCCCACCGTATCAACTTCCAATACAACCGGTGTTATGGTATAAGTTGCATCTGCTATTTCGTCGCGGTTAGCGCTGGCAATAATAGTAGCGCCACGACGGATACCACCGTTGAAGAAAGTAACAGACTGCTCTGCATAGTTCTTCTCGTAACCAGTGATATCGAACGATTTAGCACCGAACGGCAAGTTAATCTTGTTATCACCAGGTACCGGAGTCAACGAACCGTTAACGGAACTACCGTTCTTGTCAACATATGTATAGTTGACTTTCTTGATGATATTAGCATCAGTCGGTTGAGCAACAGTATAGTTAATCGAATATACGCGGCTGTTGTCCATCTCATCTCTTACGATGATCTTGGTAGTACCAGTAATCGGAGCCTCGATGAGTTCGATATACTGGCCATCCTCGGCAGCCTTGTAGTTAATCTCGTACGGTTCAACGCTACCATAAGGCAACTCAAACTCGTAATCGGTAACATTCACATCCTTCTCCTCGTTGTTGATGAAGAGTTTGCCCAACTTGGTGGTGGTGCACTTCTCAACCGGGAAGGCGATAGTGTATTCAGCCGAAGTACCATCCTGTGCTTCTACCACGATACGAGTTGTACCGTTCACACCGCACATATAGGTTGTAATGGTCTGGTTATCCAGTTGAGCAATCGGGAAGACATTCGGCACAGCCGTTGTTCCCTTCGGCAGCGTATAGGTATAGTTAGCCAAATCCGGATCGAAGCCCATCATACGCTTGCCACCTACCAAGATACTTGCCAGTTTAGCGTTGCTACTCTGTACGCGCGTGTACGTAATCTTATAGGTGTTGGTCGTTCCGTCTTCGGACATAACCTGAATCTCTTGTTGGTCTTGGTTAGCGTTGTAGGTGATTACCTTCTGGCCATCCTTAGCCGTGATCTGTACATCCGGCAGATTAGCGCCTTCGTCCAACGTACCACCATTAGCGGTAGAGGTAGCAGGATCGAAGTTGAAGGTTTGACCTGCAGGCAGACCAATCAGTTCGATATCCTGCAGCGTTGCGTCGTTATTCTTAGAGATAGTATATTTAACGATATAGCTTGCTGAATCGCCATTCTCTGCAGTAACATGCAGTTTCCAAGCACCTTCGCCTATCTGACCGAAGACTACCACCTGAGTAGGATCAGCCTTTTCGTAGCTCAAGGTCGGATAGTTGCTACCAGCAGCCAACTCGTAGTTGTACTGACGCTTGTTTGCAGCCCAGTCAGCCAACTGAACACCGTCAGCCTTGATAGAAGCCAGCGCGGTATTGTTGGTATAGTGGCGGGTGCAGGTTACGGTATAAGCAGCCGTTGTACCTTGCGCATCGCTGACATGCAGCCAAGCGGTCTCTCCAACCCACATAACCACAACGTTCTGACCTGCTTCAGCCTCATAAGTGATGGTCGGCAGCGTCTTCTCGTAGGTAGCAGTATAGTCTTTCTTGGTCGGTTGGAATCCGGCAACAGCCACACCATTAACGAGGATGTTCTTCAGCTGAACCGAAGCAGCCGGAACAGGCTCGAACGTGATGGTATAGGTATTGGCTGCGCCTTGCTCAGGAGCCACCAGGATGACTGCCTTACCTGCAGCAACCGGGGTGGTGATGGTCACTTGCTGACCTGCAGCCTTGTCCACAGTCACCTTCGGGCAAGTAGTGCTTGCCAGCGTCAGAGTGTAGTTCAACTGTTGCGGATCGAAGCCTGCGAGCGGCGTACCGTCCAAGTAGATCATATCAAGGAATGCGTTAGCCGAGAGCTGGATCTTGAAGTAGATCTTATACTCGCGCTTAGCGCCACTCTGAGCCGTTACGGTGATGATCTGCGTGGTATCCTCCAGCACGCTCAGAACACGCTGAGTTGCCTCAGCCTTGTCGAACGTCACAGCAGGAATAGCGCTGACACCTTCCGGCAGAGTAACATGGTACTCAAGCACCTCAGGATCAAAGCCCTGCAGGTTAGCACCGTCCAGACGAATCATTGTCAACTTGGTGTTGCTGGAAGTAGCCACCGAGAAGTGAATGATATAGGTGCGGCTGGCACCACTCTGCGGACGGACAGTGATACGATAATCACCATTCACACCACCGTTACGGGTAGTGATGGTCTGCAGGTTCTCGTCCTGTTTCTCTACAGATACCTCAGGCAGCGTAGTTGTACCCTGCGGCAGGCTATAGTTGTATTCGTTGATCTCAGGATCGAAGCCATCGAGCAACATACCGTCTACCTTGATAGACTTGAGCGTGTTGTTGGTATAAGCATCTACCGAGAAGGTAATCAGATAGATAGTAGTATTACCGTTACCGGCAGTTACAGTGATACGGGTTGTTCCGTTCACATTACCCTTGGTGATAGTAATCTTCTGGAATTCATCGTTGGCAACTGTCTCAATCTCAGGAAGTTCGGTTGTACCGATAGGCAGCTGATACGTATAGTTGGTTACATCCGGATTGAAGCCATCGAGAGCCACGCCGCCGATCTTGATACCCTTCAGCGTAGAAATCTCGGATTTCTCGGTAGAGAAGACCAGTTTGTACACGGTCTTGTCGCCGTTGCCTGCGGTAACAGAAATACGGGTCGTACCGTCCAGACCGCCTTCTTCTTTGGTAACCGTCTGATAGTCATCACCCTTAGTCCAAGTGATAGTCGGCAGAGAAGCGGTACCCAGCGGCAGATTGATATAATAGGTCAAGTTGGTCGGTTCGAAATTAGCAACCGTAACGCCACCAACTTGCAGATCTCTCAGATAGCTATAAGAAGAAGCCTCCAGTTTGAAGTTCAACTTATAGATTTTCGGAGTAGTATTACCCGGTGTAGAAACCTTGATTTGTGCAGAACCGCCATCGAGGTTAGCCAATGTAGGAAGCACATATTCAATCGTTTGCGCACCTGCAGGATAAGCCGAAACAGCCTTGATGGTTGGCACAGTAGCCGTACCGACAGGCAGCGACACCTTGTAGCTGGTTTGACTCGGAGTAAATCCGGCAACCGACGAACCGTTAACCTGGATATCCTGCAGCGTGTTATCTGCCAACAGACCTACCTTGAAGGTCAGTGTGTAGGTAGCGGTCGTCTTTCCGTCAGCGGCAGTTACCTTGATAGTAGAGGTACCGGTTGGCGAAGAAGCCTGATTGATAACATATGACTGCGCATCTTCCTGTTTCTCAACGGAAACGACAGGAGCAGCCGTTGTTCCGTAAGGCAGGTCAACCGAGTAGGTGTACTTGCTTGCGCTGAAGCCAGCGAGCGGTTCTCCGTTAACGGAGATACCAGCCAACTTGGCATTGGAGCTGGCAGCTTTCTGGAACTGAATCTTATAGACAGTCGTCTTCTTGCCATCCTCGGACTTAACGGTAATAGTGGTCGGCTTGTTCACTACATCACCTTTGACAATAGTGATTTCGCTACCCGACAACTTACGTCCCGGGAAATTAACGGTCTTACCCTTCGAGTTGGTCAATGCACCTACACCACGATATGCCACAATGTCCGGCACTGTCGTTGCGTTCTCACCCAACGAATAAACCTGTACATCTTTGCTATTCGGATCGAAACCTTTCCACTCCTTGTCTGCAACAATCAGTTTGTCGATCTTGGACGAATAGATCAGCTCTACATCATCGACATAGAGCGAGTTGCCTTCGTACAAACCGCTGTTAGCGCGGAAGTTAGGATAGTTGGAAGCCGAGAAGATAAGGTTACACTTGGTCGGCGCGTTATCGTTCATATAGAAGACAGGCACCACGATCTTGGTCCAGCTACTATAGCTCTTGCGCTCGCGCCACCAACCCTCAGACACCTGACCGCCGGCTACATCCGTCTTACACTCGTTACCATCGAGCGCGATACGGATATCCGACTCCTCGTCATCCAAACTGATAGAGGTACATCCACCACCCTTGTTCTTGTAGGTCGAACCCTTAGCGGTACCTGTCCAAGCGTAATAGAGAATATGGAAATCCTCTTTGTCGGTATTGCTACCTGTACGCTTGATCCATACAGACACCGAGTCAGGACGATGGCTGAAGCCGTAACCGCCGTACGTTCCGGCCGTAGCGGAACTGGTATTGAGTCCCTCCAGTTTCTGCCATGCTGTACCGAACGAGAAATACGCCGGTGATGTTTCGGTAATACCCATAGCACCGACCTTTTGGTCTTGTACCATCATACAATAACCACCGTTATGGCCGGTTTCTTTGTGAGCAAAATTGAATTTCAAACCCACTTGTTCCACATTAGAGGCCTTCCAATATTTCAACTGAGGATTGCCATCAAATGCAGAGCCACTCCAATCTTCGAAATTGGAGTTAGGCAACTGATAGTCATCCGCAAATGCAGTAAAAGCGGAAAAAATCAGAACTAATACACTAAGTAAACTTTTTTTCATATTAAAGATTTTGTTGATTTTCTCTTTTTGCATAATATACAATTTTGATCTATGCACGATCTTTAAGAATATTCTATAAAAATAAGTTATTTTTAGATTCAAAAAGGGCGCATAATTATTCGGGTGCAAAATTACTGCTTTTATTTCAACCGTACAATAGCAAATTTTACGAAAAAGTATACGATTTTTAAGCGAAAACGATAAAATAGCCCTAAAACCGACTTTTGGGCATATTCTATCGTTAAGAACAAGGCTAGAAAAGCACAAAAAAAAAGAACCTCACGGAATGTTCGTGAGGTTCAATTTTATTGTCAATTTAATCAGCTTCTCTAAAGCCTGAATGTTTTATTTTGCTTAGTGCAATTCTGCAAGAATCGACCTTTAGCGAATCATATCGTCTCCGAAGAACGGCTGCAGAGCCTTCGGGACACGAATGCCTTCGGCTGTCTGGTTATTCTCGAGCAAGGCAGCTACGATACGCGGCAGAGCGAGAGCCGAACCATTGAGGGTATGGCAGAGCGTAACCTTCTTATCCTCAGCGCGGCGATAGCGGCACTTAAGACGATTAGCCTGATAGGTATCGAAATTAGAGGTAGAAGAAACCTCGAGCCAGCGGTGTTGCGCTTCGCTGTATACCTCAAAGTCATAGCAGAGAGCAGCTGTGAACGACATATCGCCACCCGAAAGACGCAGGATACGATACGGCAGTTCGAGTTTCTGGAGCAGACCCTCTACGTGTGCCAACATCTCCTTGTGCGAAGCATCGGAATGTTCCGGTGTATCGATACGGACGATCTCGATCTTGGAGAACTCGTGCAGACGGTTCAGACCGCGCACATCCTTGCCGTACGAACCGGCTTCGCGACGGAAGCACTCGGTGTAAGCGCAGTTCTTGATAGGCAGTTGTGCCTCATCCAGAATAACATCGCGATAGATATTGGTAACAGGCACCTCAGCCGTAGGAATGAGATAGAGATCATCCACCTCGCAGTGGTACATTTGTCCCTCTTTATCAGGCAATTGGCCTGTACCGTAACCCGAAGCAGCATTGACGACGGTAGGCGGCATGATCTCGGTATAACCGGACTTGTTAGCCTCAGCCAGGAAGAAGTTGATCAGCGCGCGTTGCAGGCGTGCACCTTGACCGATATAGACAGGGAAACCTGCGCCGGCAATCTTAACACCCAGGTCAAAATCGATCAGGTTGTATTTCTTAGCCAGTTCCCAGTGCGGGGCGAGCGGCTCGCCACCCGAACATTTCGTTAGGCGGTCATCAGCTATCTTCTCGTCAGTTGCGCCATCCCAGTTGCGAAGCGCGATGCCGCCGTCTTTAGCGATAGCGTCCATCATCGGTTGGTTAGGCCAGTTGCCGAGTGCGACAGCCAGGTTAT
>JAEEHO010000343.1 GCA_016280845.1 Paludibacteraceae bacterium
CCTTAATTTTTGGTTCGAATCAAGATACATCAGACTTGCGTGTTCTAAAATAGCAATTATTACGAAAAAGGTATCAAATTTTAATATTTTTCCTCACTTCTTCTCTTTTTTCTTGCGTATATGCGAAAAAAGCAGTAATTTCGACCAACTACCCTTAGAGGGGCCCTTCGAAAATACTGTCGCGTCCTGCGGGATATACGCAAATATGAACAACTTTTTTGTGAGAAGGGCTTTGCCCTCATTATTCGCCGATCAACGAATCCACATCATGCAAGCATATGTGTTTTAGTTGTTCGTCAAATATAATAGATAAAGTTCTATTTCTTACAAAAAAGTTATTCAAAATTTGCGTATATGCAATTTTTGTTGTATTTTTGCAGCCGAAAATCAACAATCTACCAAGTCCCGAAGGTGTAAGAGGGGAAATAACGTATTTACTACATTGAAAAAGATTCTATTTTTGGCTATGATTGCGATAGCATTCATGGCATGTGAGCAAAACGAGGCAACAGTGGTTAAAAAAGACCAGAAAATGCTCACCAAAGCTTCCAAAGAACTAATCGGCCTGATGGGCGCTGACAAAGCCAAAGCAGAGAAGGCAATTCTTAATGCCGGCTTTGTTAAACTGGAAGAAGACGAAGATCCGGATGCAATGCTGGCTCCGGCTAAATACAAAAAATCGCCACGCAAAAAACCTGCAAGCAAGAACTATTATAATGTGGATGAATATGCAATCTATCTGTACAATTTTCCGGACGATATGCAAATAGATGACGAGACTGAACTGATTAATGGTATAGTTGTAGGCGAAAAGAAAATGGTCGTTCAAATGCAAGTAGGTTACAATGAAGGAAAAATGGTCAGCGCAGAAGCTATGTACTATATGCCGGACGATCGTTCGGAAACCTTTAAGTTGTATAAGAACTTCAGCAACAATATGTATTCCAAGATTCCGAGCAAAGCAACCGAATTGGAATGGTACGGATATCTCTATAGCAATGTAATTGATTCTGCTTATGAAGATCGTGCTTCGTTTGTAGCAGAATTATCACAAACGGAATGTGGTGAAGTGGAAGAAGAATGTAGTTTCGAGACTTCCGACGGTAGTGTGGGTTATTATGCTACAATGTTTGTGCCTACGGAAGAGGATATTGCAGAACTGGCAGAAGAAGGTTTGTCTCCGTTTGTTTATGGAGAATTTATGATAGGATGGAGCGCACCAATGCCGCCAATGGCAAGCGATCGCTACAAAGATGGTTCGGTGCCCGAGATAGATGAAAATGCCGGTACTGTGAACGGTAAGAAGTATGATAATACTACCTTCAAGTGCTGGGTAGTGAATAGTACTGTGGCTTATTTCGGGATAACATCTCCCGTCGTTGATTATGTTTGGAATACGGAGTTCGGGGTGGTGGCAACGTTTGAATCGACTGCTGCTATTGTGGCTGCGTATGGCGGCATGAACTACAGTTATAAGCCGACAACTGATAAAGATAATGAAAGTTGCCTGAGTCATAATGAAGAAAGTGCAAACTGATATAACTAATATTTGACTGCCGTTTAGGCGGCTAATACGATATTATATCGAGAAAATATACGAAAAGTGGCATATGCTCTTGCATATGTCATTTTTTTTTACTACTTTTGCACGCTAATTTGGATAAGTATGGCAAAAACAGAAATTTCTACACTGGGTGAGTTCGGACTAATCAAGCAACTGACCAATGATATCAAACCGCTGCAACCGAGCACGAAGAAAGGCGTCGGAGACGATTGCGCCGTCATGGATTTCGGCAATGTACAAAGTGACAAAGGACAATGTACAAAGGACGCACGTGTGCTGATGACAACCGACATGCTGCTCGAAGGCATTCATTTTAATCTCGAATATGTGCCACTGAAATACCTCGGCTACAAAGCAGCCGTGGTCAATTTCTCAGATATATACGCGATGAACGGCACACCAACGCAGATAACCGTTTCGCTGGGCATCAGCAAACGTTTCTCGGTGGAAGATATAGAGATGCTCTATTCCGGTATCCGCCTCGCGTGCGAGCGCTACAACGTGGACATCGTCGGCGGTGATACATGTTCGTCCATGACCGGTCTGACTATCTCCATCACCTGCCTCGGCGTGGCAGCAGACAAAGATATAGTATATCGCAACGGAGCCAAACTGAATGACCTGATTTGTGTCAGCGGCAACTTGGGAACCGCATATATGGGATTGCAACTGCTGGAGCGCGAGAAACTGGTGGCCGAGTCTTACCCGAATGGCAGTACGCCTGCGGAGGCTCTCCGCTTCGAGGGACGCGAGTACTTGCTGGAACGTCAACTGAAACCCGAAGCACGCCGCGATATGATCGAGTCGTTGCGCAAGGCGGGAATCAAGCCGACGGCTATGATGGACATCAGCGACGGCCTCTCGTCCGAACTGATGCATATCTGCTCGCAGTCGGGCGTAGGTTGCTGTATCTATGAGGACAAACTGCCAATCGATTACCAGGCTGCCGCGTTGGCCGAGGAGATGAACCTGAATATCGTTACCTGTGCGCTGAACGGCGGCGAAGACTACGAACTGCTGTTCACCTGCTCGCTGGATGACTACGAGAAACTGATTCCGATTGACGACCTCTATATAATAGGTCATATCACCAAGCAGGAGTACGGCTGCAACCTGATCGGCCGCAACGGCGAAGAGTTGGCACTCAAGGCGCAAGGATGGAATGCCTTTGGCAATTGACGATTGGACGATTGACGATTGGACGATTGATTGTACAATTGAAGATTGAAAATTGAACAATTGAAGAATTAAAATGCAAACAATACAGCAACAATGGGCAGAATGTCAGACCATCCTCGCGGATAACTTGACACCGAGCGCTTACCAGACATGGTTCGCGCCGATTATCCCGTTGCAGTTTGCAGAAGGTGTTTTGGTACTGCAGGTCAAGTCGCAATTCGTGGCGGAGTACATCGAGGAGAACTATATCCCCTTGCTGTCCGCAGCCATTCTTCGCGTCTTTGGCCAGGGCACCCGCCTCGAATACCGTGTGCTCATTGATTCGACGACGGGCGCAGGCCCGCAACTGCCGTCCAATGGCGCCAGCATGGTGGCGCAGCGGCAGGCTGCTATGCAGATGCAGCGGCCGGTAGAGCATTTCGAGTCACAGCTCAACACGCTCTACACGTTCGATTCGTTCGTCGCGGGCGAACCGAACAAGCTGGCCCGTACGGCAGGCATGGCTATCGCCAAGAAACCGGGTGCTACGGCTTTCAACCCGCTGTTCATCTACGGAGGCAGCGGAGTAGGGAAAACGCACCTGGCTAACGCCATCGGAAAC
>JAEEHO010000344.1 GCA_016280845.1 Paludibacteraceae bacterium
CAGTTCGGGGTCTTGCGCCATGAGCAGCCCCAGTGCCACTTGCGAACGCTGGCCGTTGGACATCTGACTAAGGCGCTGATAATCTTGCACTTTCAGCAGTCGCATCAGTTCATAGTAAGCCTCTTTGTTCCACCGCGGAAAGAAGGACGAATAGAAACGCTCTATCTGCGCGATGGTCATAAACGGGTACTGGACATGCCCCTCGAGCAACAAACCGATTCGCGCCCGTTCGCGCGGCGGCATCGTACGCGTGTCGTAGCCCAACAGGCGGCACGAACCCGCATGAGGCCGGATGAAACCCGAGAGAATGTTGATAGTGGTGGTCTTGCCGGTACCGTTCTTGCCAAGCAAGCCTAAGATACGACCACGCGGCACGGAGAAAGACATATCCTTGTAAATCAGTCGCTTGCCGTAGTAATGAGTGACGTGGTCGAATTCGATTACCGAATCATTTGCCATTTGTTCATTTACCATTTGTTCGTTTAGTTGTAATTTATCGAATTATCGTTTTGATTTTTGCGAGTGCAAAGTTACTAAAAAACGCGGACTCACGCAAGCGCAGAAGCCAAAATCACCACTATTGGGGATTGCCCGAATGGGGAAAAAGCAGTACTTTTGCACCGTGAAAAGAAGCATTGTTACATTTGGGTTAGTTTTGAGTCAGGTGGCGGTTTTTGCATCGCGACCTGACTCTTTGTTATTAGACAGTGTTCAGCAGTCATTGCTGGACAGCATGGAACGTATGTTCACGCTGCAGGAAGTGGTGGTGACGGCCAAAGAGATAACCAACAGCAGTAGTGCGAGTGTGATAGGCAAAGAGGCGATGGAGCACCTGCAGCCCTCGTCATTCGCCGACCTGACCAACATGCTGCCGGGCGCACGCATCAAGGATCCGAACCTAACCAACTGCAATACGATCCATCTGCGCGAGGCGTGCGACGGAACGAGCAGCGACCAATACTCGACCGGCGCGCTGGGCACAGGATTTGTGATAGACGGCGCGCCCGTGAGCACGGACGCGAACATGCAATATATACAGGGAGCATCCAGCAATCAGGACGATGCGCGCCAGACGGTGAACAAGGGTGTGGACATGCGCACCATCCCGACCGATGACATCGAGAAAGTGGAAATCATCCGCGGCGTGGCCAATGCGGAGTACGGCGATATCACATCGGGCGTAGTCAAGATAGAGCGCAGCGCCAAGCCTACGCCGTGGCGTGCACGATTCAAGGCCGACGGGTTCAGCAAACTGTTCTTCGTAGGCAAAGGACTGGGTTGGAACGACAACACGACGGTTCTCAATTTCGCACTGGACTACCTGAATGCCAAGGCCGACCCGACCAACACACTGGAGAACTACCAGCGCATAACGGCCTCGGTGCGCGTGCAGCAACAGTGGAAAGCCGCAGCGTACCGTATCAAGTGGCAAAGCAATATGGATTACACGGGCAGCATAGATGCCGAGAAAGTGGATCCGGACATCCACTACAACCGCGAGGACAGTTACCGAAGCGAATACCACAAAGCGTCGTGGAGCAATACGCTGCACTACTCGTCTGCGTCCGAGGAATGGTGGAGTGCCTCGCTGCTGGCCAACGTATCGGTAGAGAAAGACTGCATAGCCCAGTCGCGGTTCGTACAACTGACCACTCCCGTGCAGCCGGCTATAGACAACATGCAGGAGGGCAACGCTACCGTCGGACTGCTGCCGTACAGATACGTAGCACACCATGCGGTGGAGGGCCTGCCGCTCAATATATTCATCCGCCCCAAGGCGCAGTTCTATTTCGACACATGGTGTCTCAACCACAAGGCTGCAGCGGGTATAGAATGGAAATACGACAAGAACTACGGTGCCGGCCAGGTGTATGATCTGCGTCGTCCGCTGAACTACCAGACCGCCTACCGTCCGCGTGCGTACCGGGATATACCCGCCGCCAACCAACTGGCGTGGTACATACAGGACGATATACATATACCGTTAGCCCATCGGCCGTCGGATGACAGCCGTCAGAGAGAATGGTCACTCGATATGTCTGTCGGACTGCGCGGAGCATCGCTGCTAGGGCTGGAACGCAGTTATGCCATACGCGGCAAGTGCTATGTGGACCCGCGCGCCAATCTGACGCTGAACATGCCCGTCCGCAACGGGCACATACATGTCGGAGCCTCGGTAGGCCGCCATACCAAGATGCCTACCCTGCTGATGCTCTATCCCAACACGCTCTACTACGATCTGAAAGCGCCGGACATAACGGTCAGTCAGACCGATACGGCAATGAATATATACACGCACATCATCCGGCCTGCCAACTGCGATTTACGCCCGGCGAGGAACATGAAATGGGAAGTGCGTGCCGGGTTGGAGATAGACCGGCACAACCTGAATATCACCTATTTTCGCGAGAAGATGGACGATGGATTCCGATCGTGGACACAATGCGAATCGTTGCACTACGGAATCACAGACAAGAACATACTGCACGACTATACACGACTGATCACCTACTCCATTCCCGTCAATGGAAGTACGATCCGCAAGCAGGGCATCGAGTGGCAGTATCAGAGTCCGCGTATCAAGGCTATTTGCACGCGGTTCACCGTTAACGGAGCATGGCTGCGCACCGAGTATCAGAACTCGGTATCCATGTTCTCGTCCGGCAGCTTGACGGCCGTGGTGAACGGTCGCGCCGTGAGCGACACCTACATAGGACTATACGACTGGAACGACGGCACCATACGCGAGAACATCAACACCAACATCATCGCGGATGTCCATATACCCAGGATAGGTCTGACCGTCAGCGCCACACTGGAACTATGCTGGATGACAGCCAGTCAAACGATGGTCAAGAACGGCGTACCGACAGCCTATATGGACGCCACCGACGGACAACTGCACCCCTACACAGAGGCAGACCGGACAGACCCTGTGCTGCAACATCTGGTCTTCACCTACAACGCCAACTCGTTCCGCCGACGCGTAGAGCCGTTTGCCGGCTACCTCAACCTGCGCGTGCAGAAGAGTATAACGCGCTATGCCAACATAGCGTTCTACGTCAACCGACTATTGGATTACCTGCCGGACTACGAGGTGGACGGAGTCACCGTGCACCGGAACGTCAGTTCGTATTTCGGCATGGAAATCAATCTGCATATATAAAAAAACAACTATTAAATTTACTAATTTATTACAAAAAACGTTATGAAGAATTATACATTTTTTGCAATTCTTTTGTCCTCTGTGCTCATGCTGGCGGCATGTGACCCGGAGAAGAACAATCCCAAACAAACAGTCAAGCACGATGTGTCGGTCACGGTAGTGCTGCCAGACACCGCCTTCAGCGGTCTGAGCGAGGCAGTGCTGACGGTCAGCAACATCAACCTAAGCACATCGCAGTCGTTCAGCAACGGCACCCGTATGGACGACACAACGCTGGTGTACAACATCAGTCTGGAAGAAGGATTCTACGATTTCAGTTTCGCACAAGACATTGTTCTGAACCGTCAAGAAGTCAAACTGAAGACCTACTGCCGCAATATAGGCGTGACCGAATCGTGCACCGTTCCGACCATGCGCGCGACAATCATCTATCCGACCAAGGATTTCGTCATCGCCGAGATATTCTTCTCCGGCACCGTCACGCCTGAAGGCAAGCAGTACAACGGCGACAAATACTTTGTGCTGTACAACAATTCGGACAGCGTGCTCTATGCCGACGGCATCGTGCTGGTGGAGTCGGAGTATCTGACCGTGCGTCAGGAGGAAGTCACTCCGGACATGATGGATAGCGCAATGACCATAGACGCCATCTACCGTGTGGGCGGCAACGGCAAGCAGCACCCCGTTGCGCCGGGTAAGACCTTCCTCATCGTGGACAACGCCATCGACCACCGCCAGATCAACAGCAACTCGTTCGACCTGAGCAAGGCAGATGTAGAGTGGTACGACGAATCCACGAATGCCAATGTGACGGACATAGACAATCCCGATGTGGAGAACATGGAGAAGATATACTGCTACACGCTCACCATCTGGGTTCCGCACAACCAGGGCCACAAGGCGTTCGCTATCGGCAGAATACCCGCCGGCCTCAGCGACGAGCAATATCTGCAGCAGTATTTCTTCCAGTATGACTACAAACTGGTGACCGATGTAGGTACATTCGACATGTCGAGCACAGCCTATCTGTTCCCCAACGACTGGATCATCGATGCAGTCAATACGGCACCGGCCACCACCTACCAATGGCAAGTGACAGCCGACTATATCGACGCAGGCTACACATATGTGGCAGACTACGGCAGCGACAAGACCCGCTACGGCAAATCTGTCAGACGCAAACAATATACGGACGAGAACGGCGTTTTGCGCATGCAGGACACCAACAATTCGACCGAAGATTTTCTGACAGCCCAAACGGCAGATTCGTATTTCTTCCATGATTAAGCTACTGCTAATACTGACAACTTTGTTGACCGACTCGGCATCTACCGAGGCGTACCTGAACGGCAGTTACGGCCAAAGCAGCATGACAGTGGACGGCCGTCAGCAAGCGGGATTCCGCATCGGAGCCGAGTCGGTGTATGATAAAGACTCAGTTCATCGTGTATTCGGCGAGGCATCCTACAGTTGGATGCACTCGTCGGACTGCCGGTGGGTGGAGAACAACGACCGCAGCATTCTCTATCCGTATCTGACCGTCGATACCGTAGGCGGCTCACTGCGCACCGAGTCCTATTGGTTCCGCGGCGGCTACCGCATGCTCCGTCGCCATGTGTTGTGGCACGCCGCCCTGCAATTCCGCGCCGAACAGAGCTACCGCACCGTTGATCCGCGTCCGCAGAACAAGGTGGCGGATATACGCATAGATGCATCGGCAGCATACGTGTGGCGCAACTACGCTTTGGGCCTCGCGCTGCAGGCCGGACGCTACAAGCAGAGCAACGTCATCCGGTTCTATTCTGAGCTGGGCGAAGCCATTATCTTCCACATGATCGCTCCCGGAGCCGACTACAGCCGCTTTGCCGGCAGTCAGAAATACAGTTACTATCACGGCTATACGGCCGGAGCACATTTCTACTGCCTGCCGCAAACAGAGGGATGGATAGCCGCACTGGACTACGACTGGCTGCGCATCAGCAAGGAACTGCACGACAATACCTATATTCCCCTGACACAACTGACCACGCACGAGTTGTCCGCCCGGCTGGGTTACGTCGCTCCGGAGTGGCGCGCAATGGCTACAGGCGGCATGGCCTATCGCCTGGGACAACAGCACCTATATGGCGAAGTGAACGGCAGTTACTATACGCCGCTGTCGATAGCGAGCAACTACTACGAGCAACAGTATTTCGTGGGCGCAAGCGGCAGTTATACGCGGCGATTGCCGGTCGGCACCATTACCGCCAAGGCCGATGCGCGCTATCTGTTCAAATCGGTCACGGCACCGGACGACAAGCCCGTGTTTGTTACGCTGGCAGACTATATGCGTTCGGACATCGCTTCCGCCCGTGTGGCGCTGCGCTACACATTTCCGCTCAAAGGCAGGTACTCGTGGCTGATGGAACCGGCGGCAGACATACGTTGCTATACAAAAACGACCTGCCTCAGTTGGCAGGTCGCACTCAAAACAGGAATCGTTTTCTGATTCCCCTTTATTCTTCCAAAATAGTGTAATCCAGGGCCTCCATGTAGAAGCGGCGAACGGCCGAGCAAACACCGCAAGCCCCTTCGCCCTCTGCATGTTGGTGCTCCTTCTCCGCTGCCTGCACTTCTGCCGGCACATCCAGTGCATGCAGCACTCCGCGGATACGCAGACTGTTATTGATACACTCGGGCGCAAACGACTCAAATCCCACAGCCTCGGCACGCAGGAACTGACCTTCCGTCGATCCGTTCAAGAAGGCCTTGCGGCCACCGTGTTTGCACAAATGCAGACAGTTGCCCGCTACCAAAATGGTGTCACCCACCAGCGAATCGCCCTGCGCATAGATTTGATCTACCGAGTAGATGGTCTCGCTTACTTGTGCCTGTTTCTGGCAGGCAGTCAGGGCAAAAAGCCCTGCTGCCAAAATAAAAAGAATCTTTTTCATATCACTTTACTTATCACAATAATTGTTTTGTTTGTCTGTTTTCACTTCACCCTCTGTCCGCTGACGGTATATACATTGCCGTTGCGACGGATATAGATAGCGCCGTTGCGGAGAATTTTGTCGGTAGTCTGGCTGTTGTCATCCGTTTGTTCCAGTCCGGTGGCCGTCTTGTTCTCCTCCACTCGGTAGGCAGCCAACACGCCGTACCATGACGCCATATCGCTCTTGTTGATAGTGGTGCCGCCTACTGTCATATTGCTGTTGTTACGATTGCGCAATCCCAACAGAATCTTGCCCTCGTAGTTATCGGCGGCAAAGATGGTTGCAGACATACTGCCGGTGGTAGCCACAGTATCGGCTGCCACAAAATCCAGATCTTTGGTCAACTTGTGCATCCACATGGTTCCCAGGCTCCATCCGGGAATATAGATCGAGTCGTTTATCTCCATCACTTTCCATCCGTAGTAGGTGGCTCCCAGTGCATTGGTGGTAGCCTCTTTTCGGATATACGAATCGGCGTATAGGCCCGTTGCGGCGTCAAACTTCAGTACTACGGCATTGTAGCAACCACTCTTGGTTCCTCCGGCCGAGATGGTATCGCCTGACGGAGTAATCAGTCCGCCCAACATACCTCCGGTGTAGTAGAAACTGTTGCCGTCGGCAGCCATAGTCATGCCGTAGTACATGAAGATATTGACATTGTTCACCTTGCACGTGTTGGTGACAGTCAGATAGTCTGCGCTCTCCAGATCGGTCGACACTTTGGCGGTGAAGAACGCGAGGGAATTGCTCACCTGTGCACTCTTGTCGGCCAGAGTGATGGTGCTGTTCTCTGTCTTGCCGGTTGTGCCGTAGAGATAGAGTGAACCGTTCGAATACTTCATCCCGCGAATGTATTCAAAGGTGTTGCTGCCGGATGTGGTGAGCGATTTGGTATAGTTCAGATCGGCGTCCAACTTGATGATGAATCCGTTGCAGTTGGCGCTGTATGCCTGGTCCTGCGAACCGCCGGTCCAGGTGGTCTTGGTTGTACGGATGGTGTCCGAACCGATAGCCATATCGGCGGCTTGCACACCGGCGATATAGATATTGCCGTCGGCATCGGTGGTCACTGCGCTCATGGCGAATCCCTCCGTTCCTTTGCTGTAGTCAACCCACAGATATCGGTATGCCGTCAATCGACCATTGCTATTAAATTTGACGATAATACCTTGATAGGGCCACTTTTTGCTCGCTATATCAATCTTGGTGGTATCACCGTTAGCATCTACGATCCATGCCAAAGCGTATTCGGTGGTGCCATCAGATGCGGCTGCCAACTCTTTGTCGCCCTGCGAGAAACGCACCTTCAGCAGCGCTACCACTCCGCCGTCGGTCGTTGGAGCCAAATCGGCGTCTGCGTTCGAGTTCTCAAAACAACCATTGATGCCGTACACGGTCCACAGCAGATTGTCATTTGCGTCAAACTTGGAGAGCAGATAGTTCTTGTTGTACGAATTGCCGGTGTAGTTGGCCTGAGATACGAACTCGTTGCCCATCCACGTAGCTGCATTGGAATTGTCTATGTTGCCGTACACTCCGCAGACAAAAGACTCGCCCTCAGCGTTGAATTGGATCTCGTTGAATGACTGTTGACTTTTCAGTTTCTCCTGATTGGAGAAAATCTCGTGCCACTGATAGTTCTGAGCCATCAGCGACGTGCTCGCAATGAGCAATGAAAATAGGAAAATTTTTTTCATACACTTAAAATATAATTAGGTCTAATACTATTTTGATGTTGCTTCAAAAAACAGTGCAAAATTACTGCTTTTCAAGCAAATACACAATACCGAAAGATGGGTATTTCCCGGCTCTCCGTTTCCCGATTTCTACTGCCATCAATCCCCATTATTAGGTATTTTGCAAACCGAAACTTATGGTAAACCTAGCAGAGAAAAAGTATCAATTTTTAAGATTTTGCGGAGAGAGGGCAGATCTGATTTGCGGGAAGAAACAAACGCAACGAAGCCTATACTGAAAAGCTGAGATACGGAAGAGAGAGAGCACTTGCGGAACATTTCGGAAAAGGTACGATTTTTTAAGAAATTTACGAATACATCGAAAAAAATATTGCGAAATGTTTTGCGTATATAAAAAAATAGTAGTAACTTTGCAATAAAGAATGCAGTTTCTGCGTTTTACCGAAATTACCAATTTCAATAATAAACTGCTTAAAATCTGTTTTTTATTGTGATTAAATTCTGCTAAGTGCAGTTCTCGGGTTTCTTCCCTGGAACTGCATTTGTTTTTCGCTGGCATGAATAGAAACGAAACATAGTAAAACATATAATTGGAGTAAAAAAAGCACTCAAAGAAACAAACCTATAAAAAACAATGAACAACCAGCAAGTTTTTGACCGAAATAAATCCTCTTTAAGTAAACTTAAATGCTTTTTTTCAGCAAAGACTTGCATAATCCAAAAAAATGTTGTACCTTTGCGCACTTTTTGCTATGACGTATGGCACGACGAGCCCTACGGGCTGCTCTATAAGGAACAAAAGAGGCAATTAACAAACATTAATATATGGAATCGAAATACAATCCTACAGACATTGAAGCGCGCTGGTACCAGTACTGGCTGGACAAGCGCCTTTTTCACAGCGAGCCGGACGGCCGCACTCCGTTTACAGTAGTTATACCGCCACCCAATGTAACGGGTGTGCTCCATATGGGTCACGTGCTGAACGAGACCATTCAAGATATTCTGGTTCGCCGTGCGCGTCTGGAAGGTAAGAATGCCTGCTGGGTGCCGGGAACAGACCACGCATCCATCGCCACCGAAGCCATGGTGATCAAGCGACTGAAAGAACAAGGCATCAACAAGAGCGACCTGACCCGCGAACAATTCCTCAAACACGCTTGGGATTGGACCGACGAACACGGAGGCATCATCCTCAAGCAGCTCCGCAAACTCGGTTGCTCATGCGACTGGGACCGCACATCGTTCACGATGGACGAGATGCGTAGCAAGGCCGTTATACATGTATTCTGCGACCTATATAAGAAAGGCCTGATCTACCGCGGACTCCGCATGGTGAACTGGGATCCGGAGCGCCAGACAGCGTTGAGCGACGAGGAGGTTATTTATCACGACGAGCATAACAAGTTCTACTATCTGCGCTATGAGGTAGCAGAGGAGCCGGGCAAATACGCCATTGTGGCTACCACTCGTCCGGAGACTATCTTCGGCGATATAGCAGTCTGCATCAACCCCAAGGAAGAGAAGAACCAGTGGCTAAAAGGCAAGCACGTGATTGTGCCTGGCGTGGGCCGCGTCATTCCTATTATTGAGGACCGCTATGTAGAGATAGGTTTCGGTACCGGATGTCTGAAAGTGACACCGGCGCACGACGTGAACGACTACATGTTGGGACAGAAATACAACCTCAAGACTATTGATATCTTCACACCGGACGCCCACCTGAACATGGACACGGTGGAGGAAGAGTTGCAACCGAACGTACGTAAGTACCACGGCATGGACCGTTTCGATTGCCGCAAAGCCATCATCGAAGATCTCAAGGCGCTTAACCTCGTCGAGAAGATCGAAGACTACGACAACAAAGTGGGTTACAGCGAGCGTACGAACGTGCCTATCGAGCCGCGCTTGAGTCTGCAGTGGTTCGTCAAGATGAAACACTTTGCCGACATCGCTCTGCCGCCGGTAATGAACGACGAGATCGTTTTCTATCCATCCAAATACAAAAACACATACCGCAACTGGCTGGAGAACATCAAAGACTGGTGTATCTCCCGTCAACTCTGGTGGGGTCACCGCATTCCTGCATATTACGACGCAGACTTGCTCGCACAGACCGGTCTGGAGAACTACCCGGACGACAAGATCATCGTCAGCGAGACCAAGCCGGAAGGCAACTACGTACAGGACGAAGGTGCGCTGGACACATGGTTCAGTTCGTGGCTGTGGCCTATCAGCTTGTTTGACGGAATAGAGAACCCGAAGAACAAAGAGATCAGCTATTACTACCCGACCGCAGACCTGGTAACCGGACCGGATATCATCTTCTTCTGGGTAGCCAGAATGATCATGGCGGGCTATGAATACCAAGGTAAGATGCCGTTCAAGCACGTTTACTTCACGGGTATCGTTCGCGACAAGTTGGGCCGTAAGATGAGCAAGTCGCTGGGCAACAGTCCTGACCCGCTGGATCTGATTGAGCGCTTCGGCGCCGATGGTGTCCGCATGGGTATTCTGCTGAGCGCGCCGGCCGGCAACGACATCCTCTACGATGATTCGCTCTGCGAGCAGGGACGTAACTTCTGCAACAAGATATGGAACTGCTTCCGCATGGTCAAGGGATTGGAGATAGCCGACATCGCACAACCGGAGACATCCAAATATGCAATTGAATGGTTTGAGGCTCAGCTAACCAAAACCAGCGAGGAGATAGCAGACCTCTTCAGCAAATACCGTCTGTCGGAGGCTCTGATGGCTATCTACAAACTCTACACCGATGAGTTCAGCAGCTGGTATCTAGAGATGATCAAACCGGCATACCAACAGCCTATTGACCGCACTACATACGAAGCGACGCTGGCGTTCTTCGATCGCCTACTCGTACTGCTCCACCCGTTCATGCCGTTCATCACAGAAGAGTTGTGGCAGAACCTCTACGAGCGCAAAGACGGCGAGTCAATCATGACTGCATCGCTCACCGAGCCTACATCGAAGGAGAATCGAGAGAATATCGAGACAATCCTAGACAATATAGCATATATTAAGCAGATCATTACGGAGATTCGTGCTGTGCGCGCCTCGAAGAACATCCCGCAAAAGGAGCGCCTGACGCTCATCAGCCCGGTTGAACTCAACGCACTGGTGGACAAACTCGCTAACATAGAGATCTGCAATCAGTTGTCAGCTATCAGCAGTAACTGCGCTAAGTTCATCGTCGGCACAACCGAGTTCGCCATTCCGATGGACAAGTTCATCAACGTGGACGAGGAGATCAAGAAACTGGAGGCAGACTTGGCTCACCAACAAGGCTTCCTGCGCGGCGTCATGGCCAAACTGAGCAACGAACGTTTTGTACAAAATGCCAAACCGGAAGTAGTGGCCCTGGAGCAGAAGAAGAAAGCCGATGCTGAAGCACGTATAGCAGCGCTGGAGGAATCACTCAAAGCGCTCAAAGGATAATGGAGTATAAGTATATCAATCATATTGATTCGCCCAAGGATCTGAAGAAACTGTCGGTAGAGGAATTGCCCGCCGTTTGCGCGGAATTGCGTCAATTCATCATCGAGGCATTGAGCAAGAACCCCGGTCACCTGGCTTCTTCATTGGG
>JAEEHO010000345.1 GCA_016280845.1 Paludibacteraceae bacterium
CGCATTTGCTGTCATTGAAGCTGGGGCTTCTGTAGGCGTTTCGGTTGACAAGGTTGCCCAGAGATATCCTTGGAACGGACTTGTAGATATCGACTATACTGTGACCAGTGACGACCCAGAGGCGGATGTCTATGTCTATCCGCAGGGCTTTGACCAAGACCGCAACCTTCATCTGCGTATGCACACGTTTTCAGGCGATGGTGCCACGTCAACGGTGAAGCCGGGCAAACATCGCATAACCTGGAATGCACTCAAGGACCAGCCGAATTTCCATTCATCCAACTTCACAGTCACCATGTCCGTCTGTCGCGGCGTCGCGCCTTATCTAGTGGTTGACATTTCCGGCGGACCTACGGCGACAAACTATCCCGTCCGATATTCGACGAGGGCGCCTTCCATTCCCGACGACACATGCCGCACCACCAAGCTCTGGCTACGACTCATTCCTCCTGGTACGTTTATGATGGGAAGCCCAGAGGGAGAATTGGGGCGGCACTATAAGGCGTACGGCGAAGAATTTGGCGATGAGGAGTATCATCAAGTTACGATAACAAAACCATTCTACATAGGTGTGACAGAGGTTACTCAGACTCAATACGCCAATATAATGGGTAACAACCCATCAACTCAAAAGGGGTACGATAGACCTGTTGAAAGCGTATCTTTCAATACTATCCGTGGGTCGGTGAGTGGCGCAGACTGGCCGAATTCACATCAAGTTGACAATGCTTCCTTCATGGGGGTCTTGCGCGCGCGTACGGGTCTGACTTTCGATTTGCCCACCGAGGCTATGTGGGAGTATGCTTGCAGGGCTGGGACTACGACGGCGCTGAATAGCGGACGAGACTTGAATTCGACAGTTCGCGACGACAACATGAACGAGGTAGGCCGTTATTCTCAGAACGCATCTGATGGGGTCGGCGGTTATTTCTCCTGTCATACTCGCGTTGGTTCGTATATGCCGAATGCCTGGGGGCTTTACGACATGCATGGGAATGTGTGCGAGTATTGCTTAGACTGGTGGGCGAAGAGCATGGGTAGTGCTGCAGTGGAAGATCCTGTCGGCCCAGCAAGTGGGTCTTGGAGAGTGTGTCGAGGTGGATGTTCATATACTGCAATTGGAGATGCTGTGAACTGTCGTAGCGCAGCTCGTTTGCATTCTGGCTACGGTTATGCTTACGTAGATCAAGGCAACTTCATGGTTGGATTCCGCGTTGCTTGCTATCCGGCAGAGTAAAGAGATGCGACGTTTTACAGCTACATATCTGGTCACTTCAATCCTGGCTGTGTCTTGCGCATACGCAGACACTACCAATGTGGTGGAGTTTGTCGAAAGCCTGCCATCGAATCCGATCCGGCTGGAACTTCGCGCTACGGGGTCTTTTGGTTATTCACTTGTCAATGGTCAAGCTGATTTTGTGTCTTCCGACGGAGAAGTCGCGAGTGTGGTCGATACCACAACGCTGGATGAAGGCTGGCAAGACTTCGTCGATGATTACGAGTCTATTCGGCTCTGCGTTAGAAACGATCCTCATGTTCGCATCGAGGCTGGACGACTTGCCTCGGATACTACGTGGTCCAGCAATTGCGTTCACTTGGTGCGGAACTGGATTGCAATTCCGTCCGGCGTAACACTTACGATTGAGCCAGGAACTGTCGTGAAGTTCTGCGAACACGCCGGGATATGGATAGAGCGCGGCGGTACGTTGCGCACGATAGGAAATGCGGACGGCAATGTTGTGTTTGCAGCCGTGGCTGACGACACTTTTGCTGGCGACACTGATCTAAGAATCGCCACCGTCGAGCGAAACAGCTTCGAGATTTACAAGGCGAACGGCGCCATTCTCGACGACAACGGATTTCTCGTCAAGAACGACATTGACTTGGAGCTGTATCCGTCTATTACGTTGCATGATGCCATTGTCAGTGAGGCCAGCGGTCTGTTGCGCGTGCCTGTGACAGTTGACGGAACTCGCAACAACGTATTCTCCATCGACTATGTTGTTGCAGATGGCTCTGCGAAGTTAGGTGAAGACTATTCGTCCAATGCCGGAACGCTGACATGGACCAACAGCACTGATGGGACAAAGTTCATCGAGATTCCGCTTGTCAGGGACCGCCTTGCGGAACCCAACGAAAACTTGACGGTTTCTGTTAAAAACTCTCGTAGCGTCAATGTCTCAAGGGCCGCGTCCAACGCGGTGATCTACGACGATCCCATTTCCGCGCAAGGCGTTGAGTTTGCGTCTGCGGAATCCGCCGCCATGCGCCTTGAACTTCGTGCCGAAGGAACTGTTGGGCGCGCCTTGGTGCATGGAGTGGAAACACGGTCAGCACCGGATGGAAGCTCCTCGTCGGCTTGGGACACAACTGAAATGGAGGACGGTTGGCGGACAATTTTCGAATACGACGACATCGCTACAGTGTTTGTGCAGAACCAATCGGGCGTTGTCATTGAAGAGGGGCGTCTGGAGGATGATGCGGTCTGGTCTTCGAACAGCGTACACTTGGTTCGGAACTGGGTGACAATCCCTGCGGGGAGGTCTCTTGCGATAGATCCGGGTACGGTAGTTAAATTCTGCGAGGGGACGGGAATCTGGGTCGAGCGAGGCGGCGTTCTAAACGTCAACGGTGAATCGGGACACGACGTTGTTTTTGCGTCTGCCGCAGATGATGAGTTTGGCGGCGATACGGATTGCCGCGATGGTGAGTGCTTCTTCGGCGATTTTGAGGTCGTCGCGTCAAATGGATCTGTTCTCAACGACACGGGCTATGTCTCCATGCCGGATGTCGGGATATACGGCTATCCGACCCTGAAGATTCATGATGCAATCGTAAGCGCCACGGCAGCCGCAGTGCGTATTCCGGTAACCGTGACAGGGACGCGTCATGCGCATTTTGCCGTGGACTGGGAAGTCGTAGGCGGCACGGCGAAGTTCGGCGAGACATACGCTCTGGAGTCAGGGACGATTGACTGGAACGACACTTCGGATGGTACGCGCTTCATCGAGATTCCGCTCGTCGAGAACCCAGCGGCGCACAGCAA
>JAEEHO010000346.1 GCA_016280845.1 Paludibacteraceae bacterium
TAAGGCACCAAACAGTAGGCATGGCTCATAGTCCATAAACTACCGGCTAAAGCAAGCAATAGTGTAAAAATTGTCTTTTTCATAATCGTAGAAGTTTTGTGGTTTATAATAAAAAAGCGCCGCAAAGGTACTACATTTATATAAATTGTGCAAGTAAAATTCTTTGAAAAATGTTTGAAAACACTTCTTGTAAAACGAGAAAAGCCCAAAATGATGGCATAAAAGTTCTAAAAACGGAAGATAACGTCATATTTTCAGCTACCCGATCAAAGCACCAAATATTTTTCCAAAATACGTAAATAAAAGCGCGAAATAATACTTTTATGCAATAAAATTTGTTTGTTCGAAAAATAAGTTGTACATTTGCCGCCGAAAAACTACATAAAAGTATATTTCTATGAAGGTAAAGAATCTATTTTTAGCCCTCTCGTTGGGCGCAAGTATGAGCCTGTCGGCTCAAGCCAATCAGATGCTCGGCAACTGGAAAACCGTAGATGACAAGACGGGCGAACATCGCTCTATCGTGAACATTTATCGTGGTTCGGACGGACTCTATTACGGCAAGATAGCAAAGATGTTGGTCGGACCGAAGGACGTGCGCTGCGTAGAGTGCAAAGGCGAAGATCATAATGCACCGCTCGAGGGAATGGTGATCATCCGCGGCATGCACGAGGAGAAAGGTGAGTTGCGCGGCGGCAAGGTGCTGGATCCGGAGTCGGGTAAGTTCTACTACGGCAAGATATACCTGAAGGACGGCAAGTTGGTGCTGCGCGGTTCGCTCGACAAGTTGGGTGCGCTGGGCCGCAATCAGACATGGCTGCGCGCCAAATAAATATCCGTAGGGAAAACAAAAACACCGCCACTGCGACAAAAAGCAAGTGGCGGTGTTTTATGTTTATGATCAGAGCGTCTCCAGAACACGGCAGAGCCAGCGATAGCAGCGCTCGGTGGAAGAGATGGACAGGCGCTCCTGCGGCGAGTGAACACCGTACATCTGCGGGCCGATAGACACCATATCCAGGTACGGATATTTCTCGAGGAAGAGGCCGCACTCCAGTCCGGCGTGGATAGCCAACACTTGCGGCTGCGACTTGAACAGATCGACATATGCCTGCTTGGTGATATCCAGCAGCGGCGACTGCACATTAGGCGTCCAACCCGGATAGCCGTCGCCATGTGTTACTTCGTCGCAAGCCAGGCTGAGCGCTTGCTCGACAGCCCACTTGAGGTGATGCTTGCTGGCCTCGACCGACGAACGCTGCGAAGTGTTGACTTCGATATATCCTTCGCGCATCTTGATAGACGCGAGGTTGGTGCTGGTCTCGACCAAACCCGGCATATCCTTGCTCATAGCGATCATGCCATGCGGGCACTCGCAGAGCGCCATGACGAGACGGTAAGCCTTGTCGGCAGGGATGAAAGCGGTCGGCATATCGCAAGTCTCGAGCTCGAGGTGCATCTCCTTCTCCACTTCGCCGAAGACACCCTCCATCTGCGCAACGAAATGATTCCACTCAACGCGGATCTGCTCCTTGTAAGCCATCGGTACGCAGAGAACAGCCTCAGCCTCGCGGGCGATAGCATTGCGGAGGTTACCGCCGTTGATAGAAGCCAGTTGCACCTCGGTCTGCGGCCATATACGTGCCAAGAACCAAACCAAGAACTGGTTGGCATTGGCGCGGCCTTTGTTGATATCGTCGCCCGAGTGACCGCCGAGCAGGCCCGTCACAGAGAGACGGATAGCTATTTGCTGTTGGCTGTTAGCTATTGGCTGAGGCTCGTAGTGCATCTTAGCCAGCGTGTCGATACCTCCGGCGCAGCCGATGAAGATCTGGCCGTCGTCCTCGGAATCGAGGTTGATGAGTCGGCGTCCACGTAACATGCCGTCCTTCAGTTTCTCGGCACCGGTCAGTCCGGTCTCTTCGTCCACAGTGAAGAGGCACTCGATAGCCGGGTGCTTCAGGTCGGGATTGCTGATAGCAGCCAGCGCCATAGCGATACCGATACCGTTGTCGGCGCCCAGCGTTGTGCCTTTGGCCTTCAACCAGTCGCCGTCTATATAGGTCTGAATAGGATCGTTCATGAAATCGTGCTCAACGTCACCGTTCTTCTCGCACACCATATCCATGTGCGCCTGGAGGATGATACCCTCGTGGTCCTCATAGCCCGCAGTGGCCGGCACACGCATGATGACATTCATCGCCTCGTCGGCTACACACTCGATGTTATGTTGGGCTGCCCAATCTTGCAACCAACGACTAATACGTTCCTCGTGTTTGCTGGGACGAGGAACCAGATTGATCTGAGAAAAAATTTCGAAAACTGCTTTTGGTTCCATATAAGAAAAAATAATGTAATGCGTATAAAAACAAAGAAGGTTGTCTCACGACAACCCAATCTTTTTACTTAACCTTAAATCTAATACCATGAAAAACACGGTGCAAAAGTAGTACATTTTTGCGAACTCTCCAAATAATTCCGCAAAAAAATGCAAATTATCGAAAATTTGCTATGTTTACTTTGCAAAATCAAGTAAATCAGGGCGTCTCTCCTCCGTATGACGGAGTGATTGCTCGTATTGCCACTCTTCTATCTTAGCCTGATGACCGGACAAAAGTATGTCCGGAACGCGCCAACCTTTGTACTCGGCCGGTCGGGTATAGACACCTGCTTCGAGCAGTCCGTCCTGGAACGAATCGCTCAATGCGCTCTCGGCATCACCCATTGCACCGGGCAGCAGACGAACGACGGCGTCGGTCATCATAGCGGCGGGCATTTCGCCTCCTGTGAGCACAAAATCGCCTATGCTGTACTCGCGCGTGATCAGATGATCGCGCACGCGTTGGTCCACACCCTTATAGTGGCCGCAGAGGATGATGATATTCTCGCACAGCGACAAGCGGTTGGCTTCCTTCTGGGTGAAGCGTTCGCCATCCGGCGCAGTGAAGATGATCTCATCGTAGTGGCGTTCAGACGTCAGATGGGTAATCAGACGGTCGATCGGCTCAATCTGTAGCACCATGCCGGCACTGAAGCCGAAGGCATAATCGTCTATCTTACGATGCTTGTCGAGAGTCCAGTCGCGCAGATTGTGCACATAGATCTCGCAAAGGCCCTTGGTCTTCGCGCGCTGGATGATCGAGTGGTTGAGCGGCGACTCAAGCAACTCGGGACATGCCGATATTATATCTATTCTCATAAAATCTCAAATATCCAATCTACAATCTCCAATGTAAAATCTCCAATGTCAAATCTCCAATTCCCTTTAGGGAACAGGGTCATATCCGCTTCCACCCCATGGATGACAGCGCATAATACGCTTGATACCCAGCCAGCCGCCCTTGAGGACACCGTACTTCAGCACCGCCTCGATCATATACTGACTGCATGTGGGCGTGAAGCGGCACGAAGGAGGCGTCAAGGGCGAGATGAACACCCTATAGAAATACACGGGCAGCAAGAAGAACCTGCGCACCAGAGTTCGTATGGGGAATTGCTCATTGCTCATTGGCGATTGCTGATTGATTGTTGCCTATTTTCTTTAGCGCCTTGCACACGGCTTTCTCTATCACGGGGAACGGCTGTTGCTCCTTATCCATATAGTTGAACGCTATCTGGTAGTGTCCGCTCAGTTCGTTCTGATGCAGGCGGTAGGCCTCGCGCATCAGGCGGCGCATATGATTGCGGTCCACCGCATGTTTGAATAGCGATTTGGGCGCCCAAATCAGCACCTGGGTGTCATCGGCGTCAGGTAGGTAGGTCACGCGCAACGGCCACGCCACAAAACGCTTGCCGTCACGGTAGAGCTGCGAGATACGCATCTGACCACAGAGTTTGCTATGTTTGGGAAAAACATTAGCCATTCGCCCCTTTATCCCTCGCTATCAATTATGATTCTCCATATAATCGGCAATCGCCATAGGCAACGATGCGAACGGCTGGTTCGGACCGGCCTTGATATCCACGCGGAAACCAGCCTCGTCCAGCGCACGGATAGTGCCCTCGCCGAACGCAGCGATGAGGGTCTTGCCCTGACGCCACTCGGGGAAATTCTCGCGCAACGCCTTGGCACCGGCAGGCGTGAACAGCGCAATCACATCGTAGTCAAACGGCTTGTCGCTCGGCCACGGGGTGGTCACGGTACGATACATCACTGCCGGCTGCACCTCGATATTGTTGTCAGCAAACATATTGATTTGATCCTGAGTATGGATATCCGACAGCACCATCAGGTAGGTCTCGTTCGGACGGCGGTGCATAGCCGGCAAGAGATCCTCGAAGCGGTTGCCTTCCTCAGGGAAGAACACGCGACGCTTGCGGTACTGGATATATTTCTGCAGATAGAGACCGACTGTCTCGGATACGCAATAATAGTGCATTTCTTCCGGTACATTCAGGCGCATCTCCTCGCAAAGACGGAAAAAATGGTCTGCGCTCAGTTTGGAATTCAAAATAATAGCCGAATAATCCAGCGGATTGATTCGTTGTTGACGAAACTCGCGAGCTTCCAGTCCTTCGATATGAATGAACTGGTAGAAATCGCACTGA
>JAEEHO010000347.1 GCA_016280845.1 Paludibacteraceae bacterium
ATTGTCGTAACATCCGCGAACTGGAACTGAACGATGCGCTGGAGGTGATTGGCGACAATGCCTTCTTCGGCTGCAAAAACCTGCGCCGCGTGGCTTATCCGCGCAATCTGCGCAAGATAGGCAACGGAGCGTTCCAAAACTGCGAGTTCCTGAAACAACCGGAGGAATTCCCGTCAGACGTCAAGGTGGCCAAGAGTGCCTACAAGGGAACCAAGAAATAAGATTAACCCCAATACTGATTGCCTATGCGTATCCGGCGGGCTATCCTATACCTAACGTTATGTTTGTCGGTCGTCTGCGGTCTTAGGGCTGAGACGACCGATAATCAACCTCTTGTGGAGATTGGTTTGCGCGATATAGTGGTAACGCCGCAAAACGGTACACCCAAATACAGACGCAAGGGCAATCCTGCGGTGGAGTTGATTCGCAATGTGATAGCTCACAAGGATTCGCTGCAGGTCAAATCTACCGAACACTACAAAGCCGATACCTACAGCCGCATGACCTTTGCGCTGGAGAACTTCCCTAATTTCGACAAACCGTTCTGGCGCAATTACCGCTTCATGGAGAAGTACGTCGATACGACGGGCGTCAATCCGTTGCTGGCTGTTTCACTGCGCGAGAATACCGGCACGGAGTACTACCAACGCAAGCCGCATCGCGAACGTCAGTATGCCGACCGCAAACGCGTATACGGACTGGAGACAACCTTTTCTACCGAAACGTTGGAGAAGAATATGGAGTCGGTTTTTACCGATGTGGATATCAACGACAACGATCTGAATCTGCTCTTCAACCGATTTGTCTCTCCGCTGTCTTCTACACTGGCGGTCAGTTACTACCAATACTATCTGGGGGATACCATCCTGATGGATGGCGATTCGGTCATAGACCTGATGTTTTTGCCTGTCAACGAGGAGAGTTATTCGCTGGTGGGACACTTGTATATTGTCAATGACTCGACCTACAAAGTGAAACGGTGTGCCATGCGCATTCCGCAGCGAACGAATGTCAATTTCGTGAGCGACTTTACGCTTGTGCAGGACTATCGCAGATTGGGAAACGGTCTTTGGGCACCGGACAGAAGAAATACAACTTGTAAGTTCTATCTCGTTGATCGCAAGAAGACCATTGTGGCGCGCGAGACCAAGATATACAAAGATTTTGATTTCATGGTCGAGTTCAATACGCAGGCTGTGTCGGCTCCGACGGTGGCGGACGACAGTTATTGGGAAGCGCAACGGCCTGAACCGTTGTCGCAATACGAACTTTCGGTAGAGGCACTAGTCAAGGAGTTTCAGACCAACCAGAGTTCCAGTTCGCTTTTTATGGCGCTGGATGCCTTGTCCACAGAATATGTGCGCACCACTTCTGCCGCCCATCTGGAGGAATCGAAATGGGATTTCGGACCGATATACAATATGGTCTCTTGGAACAAGTTGGAGGGCGTGCGCTTGCGCATTGGAGGCCAATCGACGGCCAAGATGCACCCGCAGTTGTTCTTCTCGTCCTACGTGGCGTTCGGAACAACCGATCTGCGGCCCAAATACAACGCAACCATCCTGTATTCGTTCAACAAAAAGCGCTACCATCAGTACGAAGCGCTGCGCGACTACATAGCCTTTTCGGCCCAATACGATGTGGAACAACCGGGATTGCAGACCGGACTCATTGCACGCGACAATATAGTCAATTCCATTCCGCTCGGCAAAATCACGGACAAGAACGAAGCGTATATCTTTCGCGCGCAGGCGGAATATATGAAGGAGTTTCGCAATCATCTCTATATCCGTACGAACTTCGCCTACGAGCACAACGAATCGGCCGGCGCTATGCGCTACGATCGTTTGCACTGGACCGACGATACCCATTATACCGCTCTGCACGGCTTGGACAAGCACGGGCAGAACGCATATCACAACTATGAACTGTCAGCCGAATTGCGCTATACGCCGGGCATGAATATACCCATCAACCGCATGGGCGTAGAGACATCGCTGACGCTGGACCACGATGCGCCGATTCTATCGTTGCGTCACCAGGTGGGTTATCTGGATGACCGAGGCTTGCATACAACGCTCGGCGGCGGTCAGGGATTTCTGTACAATCGCACCGAACTGACGGCGGAGAAACGTTTCTGGCTCTCGTCGTTCGGCCATTTGGACGCGCGTTTGCAGGCGGGATATGTATGGAACAAGGTGCCGTTCATCAAACTGTTCTATCCGCAGGTGTCCACTTCCATCCTGCTGGGTAAAAATTCCTTCAACCTGATGCAACCGATGGAATTCATGTTCGATGCCTATGTGTCGCTCTATGCCACCTATTATTTCAAGGGATGGATACTCAACCGTATACCGGGTATCAACCGATTGGGATTGCGCGGCGTGGTCAGTTTCTCGGCTATCTACGGCGGATTGACCAAGAAGAACAATCCGTATATACCGGGCAACGAAGGACTATATGCCTTGCCTAACAACGAGGCGGCGTTTGTTTATGACGAGACCGATCCGACTGTCGTAACAGCCGGAGCCACATCATCGCCGATAGGTCAGTTGCCGTATATGGAACTGACTGCGGGATTTGAGAATATACTGAAATTTATCCGTGTTGACTATGTACGCCGATTGACGTACAATGATTACGAACTGCCTATAATGGTGCAGAACGCGAATGGTGAGATGGTCCATGCGCGTCGCCGCCTGGGCGGCTGGGGAAGAAACGGTGTTAAGGTGACCGTTCGCCTGGCGCTTTGATCAGCGCGGTTGTTGCCGACGCAGACTCTCGGCATGAATGATATCGAATAGTTTTTCTACAAACTCTTTCGGCAAGCCTTGTTCTTGCGCCCATTGCAAGCGTTTCTCCACTATCCTGCGGAAACGTTCGGGCTGCAGCGGCGTTACTCCGTTGGCCTGTTTCCATGCGCCGATACGACGACTGATGTCCATTCGCTCGGCTATCGTTTGCCAAAGCAAATCGTCCGCCTCATCTATCTCCGCGCGCAGCCAACTGAGTTCACTTATCGTCCCGTTATCGTCTCGTATTTGTCTCGTAAACGTCTCGTAAATGTCTCGGTAACGATCGGGCGCAATCTGCTGTTTGGCATCGGAGAGTGCCTGCTCCGGGCAACAATGCACCTCTATCATAGTGCCATCGTAGTTCAGTTCGCCGGCTTTGGCCAGCAGAGCCTGCACTTTGTCGGCATTTCCGCTCATGTGGCTCGGATCGATAAGCAACGGAATGTCCGGTCGGGCTTTGCGCAACGCGTGCGCCATGGCCCAGCAGGGTTGGTGTCCGCATCCTCGGTGAACGGCAGCCACCGGCACGCCCGCCGATTCGAAACGCTCGATATTGCCCAGCCACAAATCTGCATCGTTGTGCATCGGGTTCTTGATAAGCACACCTTTTGGCTGTTGGCTGTTGGTCTTCAGCACATCAGCCAGTTCCTGCATAGCGATAGGATTGGCACTCGTGCGTGCGCCAATCCAGAGATAATCGATGTGTGCTTGCAGAGCCGCCTCTATATGTTCGGGTGTTGCCACTTCGGTAGCAACGGGGATTCCCGTCTGCTGCACTTCTTGCAACCACTCCAGCGCTTTTTCGCCTGCGCCTTGGAATGATTTGGGGTTTGTGCGTGGTTTCCACACGCCTGCGCGGAATACAAAAGGCAACTCACCGCAAGCCTCTTTGAGTTGGCTGGCGGTGAGTAGAACCTGTTCGCGTGTCTCTGCGCTACAGGGACCGGCTATATGAATAGGCCTGCGAACGATAGCTTAGTGAACAATCTGAAAACGGAAATCCATGTCATCCGGTTTAATGTATTTGCCGGAAAGATCCTGCAGATAAACATGGTCAGAGTTGGTCAACTGAATCTCCACATATCCAATTCCGACACGGTAATCAATATGCTCCGTATAATTAACAACAGGATTGTTGTACAGAGTATCAGTCATAAAGCAACTCGTCGGCAATGCCACTTGGTATGCATCTACCGTACCCTTGTTATACTCGCGGCAAATAGACCACTGGCCGGCATTGTAGATAGAAGACGTGATTTCCGGAACTTCGAAATGATAGTAGAACTGGTTCGTGTTCTCGTCAAACTTCCAATCAGCCTGTGCAAGCGTCAAATCAAGGACGGTAGTGTTAGCCTGGAGACGGAAATACATAGTCTCAGGGTTTTCCTTAGAGTACAGATAATCGGAATTGGTCAACTGGATATCTACATATCCGACACCGACGCGGTAATCGATATACTGTGTGTAGTACACAACAGTCGGTTCAGTAAGAGTGTCAGCCTTGAATTGACTCATCGGCAATTGTACCTGATAGGCACCAGGAAAACCTTTGCCAAACTCACGGGACATATTCCAATTGCCAAAATTGTAGATGGACGCAGAAATAGCGCTTACGTCAAAGTGACAAAAATACTGTCGAGCAATCGGATCAAATTCCCAACCTTTTTCACTGTTTCTGGTGGACAAATCGAATGTCTCCTTTTTACATTTGCATTCCTCCACTGTAGTACCCGTGATACACGAAGTCAAACCGATAGATGCCAACGCAAATAATGCGATAATAACTTGTTTTTTCATAAAAAATAAAATTTTACGGCGCAAAAGTACAACTTTTTTTGGATATATGCAAGATTTTTTGTACTTTTGCACGATATTTTTAAGAAAATGCGTTAAAACTATGAAAAAACAACTACTCCTATTTTTAGTATCCGCGTGCTCATGCACGCTTTTTGCTCAGAAGCAACAAGCTTCGTACTTAGCCTACATTGAGCAATGGAAAGAGGCTGCTATCGAGCAGCAAGTAGAATACGGAATACCGGCTTCCATCACGATGGCGCAAGCCTTGCTGGAGTCTGGTGCAGGTCAAAGCGAGTTGGCTCTGAATGCCAATAACCACTTTGGCATCAAGTGCAGCAATGGTTGGGCGGGCGCTACGTATCATCATGACGATGAGACGGCCGGCGAATGTTTCCGTAAATATGACGACGCAGCTCAGTCGTACAAGGACCACTCGTTGTTCCTGCAACGTCAGCGCTATGCGCCGTGTTTTGAGATTGCCGCAGAGGATTACGCGGGATGGGCTCAGCAACTTCGCGCCTGCGGCTATGCCACCGACCAACTCTATCCGGTCAAACTGGTCAGACTGATTGAGGACTACCGTTTGGACACTATCGGAGCAGGAAAGCCGGTGGGTAAGTTCGATCCGCAGAAGGCATTGTTGGATGCACGTCGTGGTCCGAGCAGTCAGTCGCAAACGGCTCAAGGTCAAGCGCAAGGCAAACGTCCGCTGAAAGCGGCTATCGTGCGTGGCGCTGATCCGATTATGGTCATTCATAACGAGCAGCCGGAGCCTGTATATGTCGAGCCGATGACTGCGCGTGAGGAACGCGATACATTCTTGCTTCACCACCCAAAGAAACGTCATAACGGCGTCTTCTATGTAGTTGCAATAGAGGGAGATACGTACGCTAATGTAGCTTTTCGTCTGAATGTGCGCGAACGTGATTTGCGTGAGGACAACGATGCGTTGGGTCGCGATTTGGTGCCGGGCGATCGTATCTATCTGGCACCGAAGAAACAAGTCGGCACACAAGATTACGTATGGACGCGTCCGGGCGAGTCGTTGTGGAAAATATGTCAAGACGAGGCTATTCAGATAGAAGCAGTACACAAACTGAACGAGGATCTGGATCCGCACATCCGCGTGTTCCGCACTCGTCAAAAACTATATCTACGTAAGGTGAAAGACGATGGCCTCCGTTAATTCGATGTGTTTAGGCGATGCGCTGGTTGAATGCTTGCGCGAAAGCGGACTCGAGAAGAGTCTGCTGGAAGTGCAGGTGGAAGAAGCGTGGCCGAAAGTGATGGGCGACGTGGTTACCAAACTGACACGTAGTGTGGAGGTAACGGACGGTATGCTCATCGTGCGCGTCAACAGTGCCGCACTCAAGGCGCAATTGTATGAAAACCGATTTGAACTGGTGCGCAAACTCAATGAGGCAGTCGGCGCACCGGTTATTCGTGATTGCCGTATTTTAGGCTAAAGACATTTATAGAAATTCCCTTGATTTATCCTGCTAACATAGAACAAAAGATTGACTTCGTCGTGCTCCGCGACGAGTTGCATCGCCGCTGTTCGTCGCCGCTGGGTCGCGAACGAGTGGATGCTATGCAGATGGAGACAGACCGCGAGACGGTGTGCCATCTGTTGGCGATGACCGACCAAATGCGCATGGCGAAGGCTGATACCACGCTCACTTTTCCGCGCGGAGACATTCATGATGTGCGCGAAGCGCTCGCGCGTATACGTGTGGAAGGCCTGTTTCTGGATGAGACCGAGCTGGACGCGCTGCGCAAGTCGTTGGCTTATGCCGTCGAACTGGAGTCATTCTTCCGCAATCTGGACGAGAACCGTTATCCCGTGCTCCGCGAACTGTCTTACGGCGAAGCAAGCGGTCTTTCTTCCATCGTTCGTTCTATCGACTCTATCCTCGATCGCTACGGTCGTTTGGCCGACCACGCTTCGCCCGAACTGGCGCGTATTCGCCGTGAGATGGCCAATCTGCAGGGCAGCGTAGGACGTGCGCTGGCCTCTATCTTGCGCCAGGCCAAAGCCGACGGATTGGTGGATGCCGATGCCACACCGACCCTGCGCGAAGGACGGCTGGTTATACCTGTGCCGCCTGCCTACAAGCGCAGGATCGGCGGTATAGTGCACGACGAGTCGGCTACGGGAAAAACAGTCTTCATCGAACCGCAACAAGTGGTGGATGCCAACAATCATATACGCGAACTGGAGGGAGCCGAGCGCCGCGAACGAATACGTATTCTGCAGGCGCTGACCGACCAACTGCGACCGCAAGTGCCGCAGATGTTGGCGAGCCAGGATATGTTGGCCGAAGTGGATTTCCTGAGTGCCAAAGTGTCGTTGGCCGAGGCGCTCAAGGCTATACGTCCTGAGATAACGGACGAGCCGATGCTCGATTGGGCCGATGCGCGTCATCCGGTCCTGTTCCTCCACTATGCGCCGCAGGGCAAAACGGTCGTGCCGCTCTCTATCCGTCTGCGCGCCGAAGAAAACCGCGTGCTGGTCATCAGCGGACCGAACGCAGGCGGTAAATCCGTGTGCCTCAAGACAGTAGCGCTGTTGCAATATATGACTCAATGCGGTCTGTTGGTGCCGGTCGGCGAACAAAGCAAAGTGGGACTGTTCGACAATCTGATGATCGACATAGGCGACGAACAGTCTATCCAGGACGATCTGTCCACCTATTCGTCCCACCTGCGCAATATGAAGGCTTTTGTCCGTCAGGCTGATAACCGTACGCTTTTCTTGGTCGACGAGATGGGTACCGGAACCGAGCCGCTCATCGGTGGTGCACTCGCTGAGGCTGTCTTGCGCGAATTGGTGCAGCAGGGCGCTTTTGGTATTGTTACAACCCACTATACCAATCTCAAGCACTTCGCCGAACAGACGCCTAATGTGGTGAACGGCGCTATGCTTTATGATAGAGGCGCTATGCGCCCGCTTTTCCAATTGTCTATTGGTCAGGCCGGTAGCAGTTTCGCTATTGAGATAGCGCGCCAGACGGGATTGAGCGAGTCGATCATTCAGTATGCGACCGATTTGGTGGGCGAGGAGCATATCGATTACGACAAACAGCTGCAAGACATAGCGCGCGACAAGCGTTATTGGGAAAACAAACGCCAGTCTATTCGCCAGAAAGAGAAAGAGTTGGAAGCGCGTATAGCGCAGTATGACGAGCAGATGAGCGGCATCAAGGCCAAGAAGAAAGAGATGCTCGAGGAAGCGCGTCAACAGGCCGCAGACCTGCTGCAGAAGAGTAACGCGACCATCGAGCGCACTATACGTGAGATCAAAGAGGCTAAGGCCGACAAAGAGCGCACCAAGGCTGCACGTCAAAAGGTTGAAACGCTCAAGGAAAAAGTGAATGTTTCTCCGGCCAAACCTGCTTCTCAAGAGAAAGAGTCCGGCAAACTGCAGGGCAAAAAGGTCATGAGAGACTTCCGCGACCTTAGAGCTCTTTCCAAGACTCTGAGTGCCGAAACAGTTTCTTCGCCTCAAATAAAAACCAAGGAGAAGTTCTCGGTTCATCAGCGCACATTGAACTTCAACCGCACCCTCGATCTGCGCGGTTATCGTGCGGACGAAGCGTTGGAGAAACTGATTGCTTATATGGACGATGCTATCATGGTCGGCGCAGGCGAAGTGACTATCCTGCACGGCACAGGTACAGGCGCACTCAAGCAACTGACGCGCGATTATCTCAATGACCTCAACCGCCAACGCCGCAAGCACGGCAAGGTGGCGCTCGAGTTCGGTGACGGAGATGTCAACCACGGCGGCGCAGGACTAACCCTCGTGTATCTGTGATTCATCTTCTATCCATTCGCCCTTTAATTCGCACACTCTTGGTATTCCCTTGGATGCTCTCGTATTTGTGTCTTGTCCTGAAATAAGTTGACACTTTAAAGGTGTCCTTATGTATAAAAACGTTAAAAGCTTTATTGGTGCAAAGGAACTACTTTTTTCCGAATTGTGCAAACTGACACCATATTTTCCGAAAAAAATATCTTAGACAAACAAGAGAAAGAGCGTTTCCCTACAGAAACGCCCCTTCTCCTCTATCATCTCTCGAAGTTGACTCGAAAACGGTTCGAGATTGCCTCGAAACCGTCTCGAGAGTGTCTCGCAAGAGTAAACTACATAACTACTTAATTTCCGTTGACTTGCTGCATCGGCAAGATGGTAATGGAGTACTATAATGCACAGTTACTCTTCGGTAATACCTCTTTTTGTAGTTGGTCTTACAAAATATATAACAAACGCGAGTACCATCTAAAGAAGTTAATCCCTCGTCCTCTGCTTTCGCTATTAAATTGTATTTTTTGAGTTTTTCAATAACATCTGTGGTTAACACCACATTGGGGTTATGCCAAACATACAAGACATTATTTATTTCTGCGTACTCCGTAGGTATCCAAAAGGGAGGAATACTTCCTTCATTCTCCTTTAGTTCTGATATTGAGAATTTATCAGCTTCATCTATCCAAGGAATCATAGAAATAATAAACCAATCTGTCGATGTGTAGGTGATGCGTATATTGACAGCCGACACATTTTTGAGCTCATTGTGCCATTTCAATCTTTTGCTATAATCGGCAATTGCGATGTTTACTGCTTCTTTTGGTGTCTCTTTACATTCCACATAGTCATAATTTCTAGTGCTACCACAAGAATAGAATATGGTTGTTATAGAGAAAAGAATCAATAATCTTTTAATATCTAATAGGCGCTCCATAATTGTGTAAAATTAAAAATATTATATCTTTACCTGGATTTTTTTTGATCATCAGGTTTTTAAAAGGAATATCATAACCCTCAGACGGTTGCATTGCTTCAAAATAACCAGCATGTCCATGAGTGTGAAAATGTTGTATATTTTGGTATCCTTCAGGAAATGTAAATGTGTACGTATTGCTTCTATTGTACGAATTATTCTTGTAAGAATCAAAATGTATTGCTTTGTTATTATATGTATACCCGGAAATCTCCACACCTGCAACTTTATCTAGAAGAAGAGCAAATTTAAAATAATCAGCTATAGTAGGACCAGTTTGATTTAAAACAAAAGTTTTGCCACTTTGCTTTATATTCAGCCCATCAGATAATATTCCTTTTGCTATTTTGCCGTCAGATTTTCTACTGGCCGAATAAAATTTCTGAAGTGGTTTTCCGTCTTTATCTTTCTTGAACCTGTAGTACTTCGGCTCATATTGTCCGGTTTTCTTATTGTATTTGTATTTTCCTATTCGATCAAAATTGTCATTGGTTTTCTTGTACAGTTTAAAATCCCCAGTTTTTCTGTCATAGCGATAATCATCCATCCCGTTTGGATCAATTCGGTTCACAGGATTCCAAGAACAGTAAGCATATGAAGAAATGCCTGGACGCACATCTGAGTGAGGGTCTGGAGACAAAAAATGTCCCAACGCTGACCAGAAGAATCGTGCACCGAAGTAATCATACCCGGTTTCACTATCTCTCTCCTTCCCCGTGAACTTATACCGCTCGTCGTAGCCCGACTGTTGACTATAAACCAACTCTCCATACGGTGCATATTGGTATTCCGCAACAATGTCTGCGTTCCTATCCGTTATCCAACTTGCCGAGCCTAAATGATCCGGGTGATAGAAATAAACCTTGTTCTCTTTGCCACTGGCTTGCTCATTCCTTGATACGGATCCATACAATATATCTTCTCCTTCCCTATTAAGAATATCCACGTAGTCCAAAACGATAGGTTCACTTAGATATTCCAATTCAGAAATCCGCTGTCCTTCTATGTTTTCTGTTCTTGTTATATCACTTAGAACACTCTCCGCATGGAATGGGTCATGACTCTGGTAATTGTAATAGAACGCATCTTTAACTTCTCCGTCACGTTGCTGGTCCAGCGGTTCGATTGGTGCAACCATATCTTCAAATCCGCCGATACCCATTACCGCAGCGATTCGCTCACTTCCGGCATAGTAATGTTTCGTGTAACCTTTCTTCGTTACAACGATATACGGGTTCGGATACAGCACTACATCGTCAAAAGCAGCTGTAGCATATGCCTCACCGGAATTGAGACGGTCAATGCTGCTGGTTCCTGTCAATTTATACACACGGTCACCATTGCCATCGTAGCCATAATAGCCTGCATACTTTTCTCCCAGCACAAACTTCATTCTATTTTCCTCATCCCATTCATGCAAACGGATAGAGTTCTGCTTGTTGCTTACTACTTGCGCAAGGTTTCCATTCAAGTCCCAAAATAAATCCATCGTACCCACTTGCGGGTCATACATCGTCCTCGGCTGATGAGTCTTTCGTTTTGCATCGTAGCCAAACGATATGTTCGACATACTTGTAGATGAAGTGTATTTATTTCCCATTCTACCTGATGGCGAATACGTTGCGCTGAATTTATGTGAATAATTTTTGTTTTCACATTTTACGCAATCGTCATCAACGCACCCACGTAAGGGATAGCAATATCGACGGGTATAGTTGGACTCGGAGTTGACAAGACGATATTGCTCATCGTACTCATATGTACTGCTACCGGTTCTTCCAAACACTCGATTAAATGTTCCGACAATGTTACCGACTTTGTCGTACGTATACCTCAAATTTTGGAATGTTCCGCTCGGAAATTCTAAATAAGGATCATTGTTTCCATCACTTGGAGAATAGCTCTCCATGTTAGTCAGCCATTGTCGTCCCTCGTCATACCCATATTTCGTAGTAACACCATTTCCATATTCTTGGAAGACCTTGCGGCCTTGCTCGTCGTATTGAATATCCTTGATATATACGTATTCTACTCCTTGCTTAACACCTACAACGCTTTTTAATAGACTACGTGTATATTCATAACGCACTTCCTCTCCGTCCGGATAGATGATACTGCGCATTCTGCCCAAAGCATCATACTTATAGTTGGTTTCAAAAACATACGCATTTTCTTCCGTCGGTACAACTATTCGCCGCAAAGATTGTGCCACATTGCCCATTTCGTCATATAAAAATTCTTCATTACCCGTTCCGTCTGTGCGTCTTGATACTCTACCGGCCTTGTCGTACTCGTATAGCACGTTGTTTTCCGGGTGATACGGATATTGAATTTCCTTCAAACGATTAAATTTATAAACATATTTTATTCCCTCAGTGCCTGCAATATTTGCAGTCTTCTTTTCAATCAGATTTCCAACAAGATCATATTTCCATTCTGCTTGTCCGGCATCGGGATGAATACGTTTTGTCGTGCGACCAAGCATATCGTATTCATACTTAGTCGCATAGCCATCAGCATCTACGACTTCAAGCAGTTCCCCTATTGGTGAGTATCTGAAATTCGTCTCGCTACCATCGCCAGCTATTTGTTGCGTAGTCCAGCCTTGCGGAGATTTGAGCGTTGTTGTAACGATACCATTCTCATCCACCACTTTTGTCGCAAAACGAAGGACACCTTTTGTATCTGCCTTGAAACCATAGAATATTTTCTTTCTTGTTCTATCCGGATTGGTTTGTAAAATAGGTCTATCTAATATATCATACGATGTTTCAACAATAGCCTTACAACTATTAAAACCTATAGAATCATAATATGCGTTTATTTCTTTTTTAACGAACGAACATGCTTGTTTAATTGTTCGTCCAAAGACATCCCATTCTTCGGCATCTTTCGCTATAAATACTTCTTTTCCACGCACTTCTTCAAATTGCTCTGTATATAGTTTTCTACCATATTGATCATAATCTATATCTTCTTGTATATTCAAACTCGGATTGTATTTGATTACCCCAGTATGGGTTTGATCATGACTTATAAATTGAGTATACTCCCATGTCCTTAAGTTTTTCTTAGAATCAATTGGAGAACGCACTTGGGAAAGGTGTCCATCAGCATCATAGATGTAGCGTACTTCATTTCCTGCTGGGTCCGTGATTTTGGTTGGTAATCCAACACGTAAATCATAATCTAATAATGTTCTGTAGTGGCTAGGATTATCAATGCTTGTTACGTATGTATATGTTACTGGATCATACTCATATTCTGACCAATTGCGTTCTCCATTAGCATCTTTGGGGCCTGTAATCTTAACTACATTTCCAAGTTTGTCATACTCCAAATTCGTTGTGGCGGTTTCCTGTCCATCAACGTTAAATGATATTTCCGTCGGGTCTCCCAAGTTAGAGTATTTGACAGAAGAACTGCGCAGAGTGTCGCCTTTGCCATATACCGTTTCCGTTTTAGGCAATGAGACCATATTATTAGCAACGTTAGTTACGTAAGTGATTTCCTGCCGCCAATCATCATCCGTCGGCACAACATCTCCATAATCTATGTACTCTATTATATTATGATATTTGTCGTACTTAATGGTATAACGAGTGGTTATCTGTGGTTCTGACTCTCCTTCGTAATACTTAGTCAAATAATCCTCTGTATCAACAAGCACATTCTTATCATCACAGGTGTTCTCATTATCCCTATCAATACTCTTGGGAGAAATCACGCGTTCATGGCTGATATAGACGTTTCCTATACTATCCATGATTGAATCAGCAATCATCTCACCATTTAACAAGAATGATTGATTATCATAGACATACCGATAGAATTTTTCACCATTCTCTTCCGCTCTCACGTATTTGTAGCCATAATCAGTCCTTTCATAATTGTCATAATAAGGATCGATGTATTCAACCTCCATGGTGCTTTTTCGCATTGCAGGCATTGGATGTTTTTCTGCCAAATTTGTCACACGACTCATATTCCATTGGCGAGCCATATGAGCAGATGATGGTTCGGAGAGAGTATAGTCTAGTACTATCTTTTGACATGTTGGATTAGTAACCGTATCAAGCAAATTCGCTTTTCCTGCTTGATTATATTGAACATACAATTTATTACTGGTCACTTTGCCATTTTTGTCTGTCTTTTGGACATTATGAACGTAGTCTACCAAACCATCACCATTCATATCTGTCAGCATTACCTCACCATGAGAGAGGGACATACAATATGGCGTAGATTGAATGCCGGCATTGATTTTAACGATCATCCATGAGAAACCTCCTGTGAGTCCTACTGTCGTTGTGAGGTTTTTTGTCTTATCCAGACTGGGAATGCCTATCGGCCACTCTTTGGCTTGGTAGCCCTTCCCACTGTATTGTATATAGTGCTTTCTATCTGCTGCGCTTTGGAATATCCTATCAGGTATGCCGTCACCGTTTATATCCACTAATTGCTCATTTATCGTGTTTGTTGATAAATCGCCGGCAACGCCTGCACTAATACTCACTTGAGCTATAGAGTATGGGGATACGACAAAACCTGCTCCACCACTAATGTCAGCACTAACACTACTGCTGGTATATCTTCCCTCCGATATGTTAAATCCATATAAATAGGGATTGGAGAATTGATACCCCATATTATAATATATTTTGTGCTGACCAATATCAACTTTGTCGGCCAGTCCATCTCCATTCACATCTACGTATTGAATTTTTGCAGATGAGCTACCAATTCCACCGGAGATTCCCATTCTGGCTTCCAAATGCCATTTACAGCCTTCATTACTCGTCGTTCCTTCCATTTGAAGAGGACATCCGGAAAACGCTTTTCCTTCTGCATAAGTTTCACTCTTAGATGGAGAATAGTTTGCCACTGCTTCTACTTTCCCGAGTCCTCCCCACGGCATAGTATATTGGACACCGCTTTTACCAAGTACATCGGGGAATCCGTCGCCGTTCATATCCATATAGTCCACAAGGCTTTCATATGTTCCCCAACTATTTGAGTTGTTAAAGAACAAAGCACCGTACGCTACACTATGTTGTTTGGTTTTACTTCTCTTAAACACAAAATTATTCATCCCGAGACCGGGTTGGTATGGCAGAGGGCTGTCGTAATCAACAATCTCATTAGAAGAATTGTCTTGGGCTTTCTTTGGAGATGCGTTTCTTGTACCAATAGCAGATGAATCTTCGATACTACCGGAAGAGTCTTCTCTCTCGTTGCTATGAATAGACTTACCAATACAGCCCATGTTGCCATAAGCAACATATTGCTCCGTACGACTATCGGCTTTCATTGGAATCCAATAGTTATTTTTAGCAATAGGATTGTATTTTATATTGTATAGATTACTTTTGGCAAAGTTGGTATTTATCCGGGACTCCAGATTTTCTCCCGAAATGGAAGAAGAGGTGTCTGCCAGATTCTTAGAAAAGGATTCTACCAGATTCTTAAATACAATTGTATCGGAATCTATTTTTAGACTACTAATTTGTTCTTTAGCTAACTCCTGCGTATTGACTAAGGAATCAAGAAGAATAAGCTCCTGATTGTCTATATTCTGATATGCAAACTGTCCCCAACCTTTATGCAGTGCGCCAAACAGTTTGCAGTATAACGGCGATTGAGGAGATACAGAAGAATAACCCTTTACTTGCACGTCAGGATAGTAGGTCACTGTATCAAGGACAGTGTTTCCTAAGGTATCTACCGGAAAATAAGTAATATACTGCAAACGCGGAGAAACATGTACGTCACTCCAGCACGGTTCATCGTCTTTATTATAAAATTTTTCGATCGAGACAGTTATCTTATCCCCTTTTTGCACCTTATCATAAGATCCGCGGAGATTTAATTGTGTTTTGGGGTTAATCCTATTATTTATAATGCTTACATTATAAGGATGGCCCATAGATGTCTCTCTCTGCAAGTTGACTTTTACTCTAATAGGTACATCTGCATCGTTCCTGCATTGAGAGATAGATGCTAAAACTTGGTCATCGTGGCCATCATTGGTTGCCGTGAAATAACCATCACCTGTGCAGAGAAAATCCTTCTCAGAATCAAACACATTTGATC
>JAEEHO010000348.1 GCA_016280845.1 Paludibacteraceae bacterium
CGTCTGCCCGGCACCGAACACATGGATGCTGCATATCATCAGAAGAAATACCACTTTGTGCAATCCTGTTGGGGAATGCTTATCGGCTTGATTCCATGCCTCATCGGAGCAGGACTGTATGCTTGGTTGTTTTGCTAAAAAAGTATTAAAAAAGACAAAGGCACAATTATCGTTTTTTGAAAACATCGTCCCGTTATCGTCTCGTAAGTGTCTCGTAAGTATCTCGTAAGTGTCTCACAGATGTTCCGCGACGTTTGCAATCGGCAAAACAATCGTGAAGGGAATTTGACAAAAAACTTAAGAAATACTTGCATATGTCAAAAAAAAGCAGTACTTTTGCACCCGCTATTTATGTGCATGGCGTTTGCCGATGCATATAAAGTTTTTTAATGTAAATATATCAACAATACAATAATGGAATTAAGCGAACAAGAACAAGTAAGACGGCAGAGTCTACAGGCTATGCGTGACATGGGAATTGATCCATATCCTGCTGCCGAGTATGTAGTAACCGGTTATTCTACTGATATCAAAGCCGGTTTTGTGGATGAAGGCGAAGGCAAATGGCACACGGGTGACGAGGTGCGTATTGCAGGACGACTGATGTCGAAACGTATTATGGGTAAGGCTTCGTTCATCGAGTTGCAAGACTCCAAGGGCCGTATTCAGATTTATGTCAGCCGCGACGACATCCAAGCGCCGGTGGCTGAAGGCGAGCAGCCTACCACCATCGAACAGCAGATGTATAATGTAGTATTCAAGAAACTGCTGGACATCGGTGATTTCATCGGCATAGAAGGATTTGTCTTCCGCACACAGATGGGCGAAATCAGCGTTCACGCTAAGAAACTGACCGTTTTGGCCAAGAGTCTGCGTCCGCTGCCAATCGTTAAATACAAAGACGGTGTAGCCTATGACGGTTTCAATGACCCGGAGCAACGCTATCGCCAGCGTTATGTAGATTTGGTGGTTAACGACGGTGTGAAAGACACTTTCCTCAAACGCGCTACCATCTTGCGCACCATGCGTCAGGTATTTGACGAGGCAGGATACACCGAAGTGGAGACCCCTATTCTGCAGCAGATTGCCGGTGGTGCAAGTGCCCGTCCGTTCATCACCCACCACAACTCGCTGGACGTGGATATGTATCTGCGTATCGCAACAGAGTTGTATCTGAAACGACTGATAGTAGGCGGTTTTGAAGGCGTATATGAGATTGGCCGTAACTTCCGCAACGAAGGTATGGACCGCAGTCACAATCCGGAGTTCACCTGCATGGAGCTCTACGTACAATATAAGGATTACAACTGGATGATGAGTTTCACCGAGCAGTTGCTGGAGAAGATCGCCATCGCAGTGAACGGTACGACCAAAGTGCAGATAGGTGACCACGAGGTAGATTTCAAGGCTCCGTATCGCCGCTTGCCTATCCTGGACGCTATCAAGGAGAAAACCGGTCTGGATCTGGCTTCGATGAGCGAAGACGAGATTCGCGTAGAGGCTAAGAAACTGGGCGTTGAGGACACCGAGCATATGGGTAAAGGCAAACTGATTGACGAGATCTTCGGCGAGACCTGCGAGGGCAGTTTCATTCAGCCGACCTTCATCACCGATTATCCGGTAGAAATGAGTCCGCTGACCAAGATGCACCGCAGCAAGCCGGGCCTGACCGAGCGCTTTGAGTTGATGGTAAACGGCAAAGAGTTGGCTAACGCATATAGCGAGTTGAACGACCCGATAGACCAATACAACCGCTTTGTAGAGCAAATGAAGCTGGCCGACAAGGGCGACGATGAAGCAATGGTTATCGACCACGATTTCATGCGTGCGCTGGAATACGGTATGCCTCCTACGTCCGGTATCGGTATCGGTATCGACCGTTTGGCCATCCTGATGACCGGACAACCGACCATCCAGGAAGTGCTGCTCTTCCCGACCATGAAGCCGGAAGCGAACTAATCAATAATTGACAATTGACAATTGACAATTATACATTAAATTATGTATCAACGAATCGCAATATTAGGTTCGGGCTCGTGGGCTACTGCGCTGGCGAAAATCGTCATGCAAAATCAGTCCGAGATCAACTGGTTTATCCGCCGTCAGGAAGTGATAGACGAGTTTATCGCCACGGGCAAGAACCCATCGTATTTAGGTGCCGCCAGTTTTGACGTTAGCCGAATACATTTCTCGTCAGACATCAATCAGACGATTATGCAGTCGGATATACTCATTTTGGCTATTCCTTCGCCGTACGTCAAGCAATCGCTGATGAAGATACGCCGTAACATGACCGGCAAAGTAGTCATTTCGGCCGTCAAAGGTATGATACCGGACGACAATGTGATCGTCACCGACTATCTGCATCAGCGTTTTGCAATACCGATGGACCAACTGGGAGTCATCGCTGGTCCATGCCATGCGGAAGAGATTGCGCTGGAGCGACTGAGTTACCTAACTATCGGCTGCGAGAACCGCCAAAATGCTGAACTGATGGCACGTCTATTCCAGACGGACTACGTGCAAACCGTCACTTCGAGCGATGTTGTCGGATTGGAGTACAGTTCGGTGATGAAGAATATCTACGCCATCGCTGCAGGTATGTGTCAGGCGTTGCACTACGGCGACAATTTCCAAGCCGTGCTGCTCAGCAACGCCATTCAGGAGATTCAACGATTTGCGACTGCCATGAGCAACGTACCGCGCGACATAACCGCTTCGGGTTATCTGGGCGATGTGCTCGTGACCGGTTACTCGCAGTTCAGCCGTAACCGTCAGTTCGGTCAAATGCTGGGAATGGGTTACTCTGTCAAGGCAGCTCAGATGGAAATGGAAATGGTAGCCGAAGGTTACTACGGCACCAAAGCCATACACATGGCTAACGAACGCATGTGCGTGTCGCTGCCTATTGTGGACGCTATGTATGAGATTCTATACAACCGCCAGAAGGCAAAACCAATAATTAAGTCACTAACCACTAAATTACAATAATTATCATGAAAATATGCATGAAAAACGCCGCCGCTTTTGTTTCGGCAGGCACACTGGAACAACTGAAATCGCAAACAGAAGCAGCCAACCTTTTGCTAGAAAACGGCCAAGGAGCCGGTAACGATTATATCGGATGGGTTCACCTACCCTCTTCCATTACTTCTGCCTTTCTCGACGAGGTACAGGCTGTGGCAGATGATTTGAGAAAACGTTGCGAGGTGGTGATAGTTGCAGGTATTGGTGGTTCATATCTTGGTGCACGCGCCGTGAACGAAGCATTATGCTCGGCTTTTGACGCCTTTGTAGCCAAAGGCCGCAAGAACCCGTACGTGGTTTACGCTGGCAACAATATCGGCGAAGATTATCTGGCTGAGTTGATGGAATTTATTGCAGACAAGCAATTCGGTATCATCAACATATCTAAATCGGGCACAACGACCGAGACCGCTCTTGCATTCCGCCTGCTGAAGACCATGCTGGAGAAGCAAGTGGGCAAGGAAGAGGCCAAGAAACGTATCGTAGCCATCACCGACCAAGCCAAAGGTGCGCTTCGTTCGCTGGCAACCAAAGAGGGTTACAAGACTTTTGTCATTCCTGACAATGTCGGAGGCCGTTTCTCGGTACTCACGCCGGTAGGACTGCTGCCTATCGCAGTGGCA
>JAEEHO010000349.1 GCA_016280845.1 Paludibacteraceae bacterium
ATGGTGTTTGGTGCTGGTGCCAGTTATACATGGGCTAACCGCTTGACCGTCGGCTTTGATTTCGAGCGTCAGTGCATGGCTTCGGCTTTGTATAACGGCTATGCCGGCAGTGCAAGCGGATTGCAGAACTGCAATAGATATGCTTTCGGTGTTGAGTATCGTCATAATCCGATGGGACGTAAGTATGCCGAGCGCATGTTCTGGCGCGCGGGCGTGAATATACAAGATGAGTATATGGCTACTGTCGGTGCCAAACGTATATCCGCTTCCGTCGGTATCGGCTTCCCGCTATATACTATCGGAACGGTCGTTAATACTACTGTCGAATACACTCATCGTGGCAGTAGTGCCGGATTGGAAGAAAATTCGCTGAGACTGACAATTGGCGCTTCTATCGCTGAAAATTGGTTCTTCAAACGCAAACTCTAAACCGTTTGGCACGATATTTGGAAGAATGGATGTAGACCGCAGCCGCGGGCTGCCGTTGTAATAAGCAAATTTAACTAAAAACAAATACGATTATGAAAATCAAATCTCTTGTTGTTATAGCTCTCGTAGTAGCCGTTCCGGCACTAGCTTGCGCTAAGAAACCTAAGAAAGTAGAGACCGAGGCTCCTGCTCAGACTGAGGCTCCGGCTCAAGTAGAAGATCAGGCTGAGCCGACCATCACCGAAGAGTGCGTTATGAACGTATCGCTCTTCCACGAGTCGGTCAAGAACAAGCAGTATGCTGATGCCTACGAGCCTTGGTGGGAAGTTTATTCCACTTGCCCGAACGCCAACAAAGCTATCTATACCGATGGCGCTAAGATTGTAGAGGCTCTCTACCAGGCAACCAGCGATCAGGCTGAGAAAGACCGTCTGGCTAAGTTGGCTGTTGAGATGCAAGACAAGCGTATCCGTTTCTTCGGCAATGATCCTAAGTATCCGAAAGAGTACATCTTGGGCGAAAAGGGATTGGCTTATGTCGATTTTTATGGCGAAGAGAAATTAGCGGAGGCACATGCATGCTTGCAGCAGTCCGTTAAGGGAATGGGTGCTAAGAGCAAGATCCAGGTCCTCGTTAAATTGGTAGATGTATCTTACGCTATCTATAAGAAGGATCAGGAGAATAAGGCAGAACAATTCATCGCTGACTACGAGATGGCTAGCAATATCCTGGCTGCAATGGCTGCAGATGCAAGCAACAAGAACGCGGATATCGCAGGCAAGCAGAAGGATTACGTAGACAATATCTTCGCTGTCTCCGGTGCTGCTGAATGCTCCAAGTTGGATGAGATCTACGGCGAAGTAGTTAAGAACAACCTGCAGAATCTCGATATGCTTCAGAAGATAGCTAAACTGTACAAGCGTGTACGTTGCACCGAGAGCGATGTTTATTTCGCAGCGTGCGAGTCGGCTCACAAACTGCAACCGACCCAGGAGTCTGCTGCCGGATGTGCTTCGATGAGCGCAAAGAAGGGCGACTACGAAGGTGCTATCGCATACTACGACGAAGCTATCAAAATGGCAACTGCAGAGAATGAATTGGAGGATGTTGCTGATTATCAGTATAATGTGGCAGTTTATTACTTTGCTAACCTGAAGCGCTATCAAGATGCACGCAAGTACGCTCTGGCTTCTATCTCTACCCTCAACGGTTTGAATATCACCAAGGGGCAAGGTCGTTGCTATATCATCATCGGTATGTGCTACGCGGCCAGCCGTCCTTACGGAAGTGACGCCAAGGGTGCTATCCTCAACAAGACCGTTTATTGGGCAGCAGTTGATAAGTTCGTTAAGGCAAAACAAGTAGATCCTTCGGTTGAAGCAACTGCTAACGAGTATATCTCTTCATATAGCCGTTATTATCCGACCAAGGAAGAGCGTTTCGACCTGCCAAACGAGTTCAAGGGTTCTACCTTCTACGTAGGCGGTTGGATCGGCGAAACAACTTCAATCCGTTAATCGTTAATTCGTTAACTCTCTAACTCATTGAACTCAAAACAATTACATAGTATCTCTCTCTGCATAGCGGGCATCCTTGTGTTGCTCGCTATGGCTGTGTGTAGTTGCCACCACGAGGATGCTGTGCCTACGTCCTATGATACGGGACGTGAGCAGATGCCTGTCCTCTGTACCGACAGCGTCAGTACGCTGATTTCCGATTCGGGCATAACGCGTTATCGCATTGAGGCACCGGAGTGGCTTGTCTATGATAAGACCGAACCGCCGTGTCAAGAGTTTCCCAAGGGAATCTACCTTGAGCAGTTTGATGAGAATCTGAGTGTGCAGGCTTCGCTTAGAGCTGATTATGCCTATTATAACGAGGCTGAGCAAGTTTGGACGCTGCGTGGCAATGTGCATTCGCTCAACCGCAAGGGAGAACAGTTTGATACGCCGGAACTGATTTGGAGTCAGACAGAACACCGCGTATGGTCCGATTCGGCTATCCATATCACCAGAGAGACCTGTGTCATCGAAGGCATAGGCTTCGAGTCGAACGAAGAAATGAGCAAATATACGATTCTTCACCCCACAGGAGTCTTCCCGATCAAGGATGAATAATCTTAATCTTTAAATTTTTGAATCAACTATAGCATGTTATTAGAAGGAAAGACCGCCCTTATAACGGGCGCAGCCCGTGGTATCGGCAAACAGATAGCATTGGCCTTTGCTAAAGAAGGTTGCAATATCGCATTTACCGACCTTGAATTGAACGATCAGGTTGCTGCTACGCGTGATGAGATTGCGGCTTTGGGTGTCAAGGTGCGTGCTTACGCCAGCAATGCAGCGGATTTCGATGCCGCTCACGCTGTGGTGGACGATATCATCAAAGACTTTGGCCAATTGGATATATTGGTTAACAACGCCGGTATCACGCGCGATACTTTACTGATGCGCATGACCGAGCAACAATGGGATCAGGTCATTCAGGTGAACCTCAAGTCGGCATTCAATTTCACCCACGCTGTTACGCCTGTCATGATGAAGCAACGCAGCGGTTCGATCATCTCGCTCAGTTCGGTTGTCGGTATCAATGGTAATGCCGGACAGGCCAACTATGCTGCCAGCAAGGCTGGTATTATTGCGCTGACCAAATCGGTTGCCAAAGAATTAGGCAGCCGCGGCGTACGTGCTAACGCTATCGCTCCGGGCTTTATCCTGACCGATATGACCAAGGCGCTCAGCGAAGATACGCTCAAGCAGTTTGTCTCGATGATTCCTATGCGCCGAGGCGGCGAACCCGAAGAAGTGGCTAAGGTGGCACTCTTCCTGGCTTCAGATCTCTCGTCCTATGTTTCCGGCCAGGTCATCCAAGTCAACGGTGCTATGGCATAATAGTTATATAGATAACAACCGAATCCCTCGCCCTTATCGGCGGGGGATTCGGTTGTTCGTAGAATTGGTATATAAAGGAACATGCTTCCGTAAATACGAATGAGTGAAAGAGAGAAAGCCTGTAAGTGAGTGTTTTTTGCAATAAGCATTTTGCAAATGTCAAAAAAAATTACCTACTTTCCCTTGTAGATTGAGTTTTTATTTGTACTTTTGCGCGGTTTTTTGATAAAAAACAACACTAATTAAAACGTAACATGAACATTATCAGAAGAATCTATTGCAGAGCATTTCAGGCTGCCTTTCATGTAGCCATTCCGTTTCTGCCGTATCACTATCCCGAGATTCACAATTCGCTTGACGATATCCCGGGTATTCTTAAGAAACATGGTATCAATACCGTATTGTTCGTAACGGACAAAGGTCTGGTCAAGGCCGGCTTGGCGAAGATGGTGGAAGATGTGCTGACCAACGCTGGAATCAATTTCCACACCTATAGCGACACCGTTCCTAATCCCACTATCACGAATGTCGAATCGGTTCGCCAACTCTATGTGGACACACACGCTCAGGCGTTTATTGCGTTGGGAGGAGGTAGTGCAATGGACTGCGCCAAGGCTGCTGCTGCGCGTATAGCGCGTCCTAACAAGACTATTCCGCAGATGCGTGGTATCCTCAAGGTGCACCACAAACTGCCGCCGTTGATTGCTATTCCTACCACAGCCGGAACGGGTAGTGAGACCACTGTGGCTGCCATTGTGACCGACTCGAGCAAGCAATACAAATATATGGTAAGCGATTTTTGTCTTATCCCGCCATATGCTATCCACGACTACCGTCTGACGGTCGGTCTGCCGCAGCATATAACGGCCACCACGGGTATGGACGCGCTCACGCACGCGGTGGAAGCATATATAGGAGGTAGCACGACACGCGAGACACGCCGTGCGGCCGAAGAGGCAACCAACCTCATTCACGGCTATCTCTACCGCGCGTATATGGACGGCAACGATGCAGAAGCACGCCAGAAAATGCTGCGTGCCTCCTATTGTGCCGGTATCGCTTTCTCCAAGTCCTACGTAGGCTATGTGCACGCCGTAGCGCACTCTCTGGGCGGTAAGTATGGTACGCCGCACGGATTGGCGAACTCGGTGCTACTGCCTAAAGTGCTCCGTTTCTATGGTGAAGCAGCCTACAAGCGCCTGGCCAAGCTGGCACGCCGTTCGGGTGTGGTTAAGCAGGGCTTTTCCGATGAACAGACAGCCAATATGTTCATCGATTGGATACAAGAGATGAATGACAGAATGTCCATCCCGCATTTCATTCCTGAGGTGCGCGAAGCCGATATCCCTGAGATGGCGGCACATGCAGATGCAGAAGGCAATCCGCTTTACCCGGTGCCGGTATTGATGAACAAAAGAGAATTGAAGAACCTCTATAGATTAGTTGTAGCATGACAATAGAAGAAAAAGTATCTGCTGCGCGACAATTTTTCCGCAGTGGAAAGACACTCGATCTCTCCTATCGCAAAGACGCTCTGCGTCGCCTGAAGGCGGCTATCCAGAGCAATGAGACACAACTGAGCGAAGCCATTCGTTCCGATCTCGGCAAGTCCGCCAGCGAAGCGTATATGTGCGAAATCGGTCTGGTCTTGGCGGAGATAGGTTATACGCTCAACCATATCGACCGTTGGGCGCGCACTAAACGTATGGCAACGCCGCTGACTAATTTTCACTCCAAGAGCATGATTGTGGAGGAGCCGTACGGCGTGGTGCTCGTCATGTCGCCGTGGAATTATCCCGTGTTGCTCACGCTCGAACCGCTGGTTGGTGCTATTGCTGCCGGCAACTGCGTCGTGGTCAAGCCTTCTGCCTATTCGCCGGCTACAACGGCCGTCATGGCCGATATTATAACCGAGACCTTCCCGACGGAATATGTGTCGGTTGTAACCGGTGGACGCGCCGAGAACCAGGACTTGCTGGACCAACGCTTCGATTATATCTTCTTCACCGGA
>JAEEHO010000350.1 GCA_016280845.1 Paludibacteraceae bacterium
CCCAAGTATTTGAAGAAAGAGTAGGGAGAAACACAACACAAAAGAATCGAAATATTACGTAATAGTATGTTTTGCAACACGTTTTTATAAAATAGAACGTAAAAAGTTTGCATATGTCCGGAAATTATAGTAATTTTGCAAGCCATTAGGAGTATTATTATAATACGGAGAAAACACAGATTAACTTTATTAACCAAAAACACAATTCTTATTCTTATGGACTTAACTGTTCTAATGTATGTCGTTCTAGCGGCATCTGTTCTTGCACTTGGCTTCGCCTACTATTTTTATCGCTCTATGTTGGGCAAGGATGAGGGTACAGACTTGATGAAAACAATCGCCTCACACGTTCGCAAAGGTGCGATGGCTTACCTGAAACAGCAGTACAAAGTGGTGACAATCGTCTTCGTGGTACTGGCTGTTATTTTTGCGATTATGGCTTATTTTAAGCTCCAAAACGGAATTGTCTGGTTTGCATTCCTGACCGGCGGTTTCTTCTCCGGTTTGGCAGGATTCTTCGGAATGAAGACAGCTACTTACGCTTCGGCTCGTACGGCCAATGCAGCGCGCAAGAGCCTCAATGCTGGTTTGCAGGTGGCTTTTCGTAGCGGCGCCGTGATGGGTCTGACTGTAGTTGGTCTGGCATTGCTGGATATAGCCGGTTGGTTTCTGGTGCTGAAAGGAACAGGTCTCCTCGCGCTCGTGGGCGCGGACGCGGACCTTATAACTATTACCACCACCATGCTGACATTCGGTATGGGTGCTTCTACGCAGGCGCTCTTTGCCCGTGTCGGCGGAGGCATATACACCAAGGCGGCAGATGTTGGCGCAGACTTGGTGGGTAAAACCGAATACAATATTCCTGAGGATGATCCGCGTAATCCTGCTACTATTGCAGACAACGTGGGCGATAACGTAGGTGACGTGGCCGGAATGGGTGCGGACTTGTACGAATCGTACGCAGGCTCTATCTTGGCAACCATGGCGCTGGGTGCATCGGCCTTCGCATTTTGCGAACAGATGCAGCTGAAAGCTGTGTTGGCTCCTTCGCTTATTGCCGCTTGCGGCGTATTGCTCTCTATCATAGGTATTTACCTGGTTAAGACCAAAGAGGGTGCAGGCATGAAGGAACTGCTGCGTGCTTTGGCCATCGGAACCAATACGGCAGCTGTGCTGATTGCCGTTGTTACCTTCGGTATCTTCGCTTGGCTGTTCGGTACCGATACCAATCAGTGGTGGCAAGTGTCGCTGTCGGTGGTTGTAGGTCTGGCAGCGGGCGTCATCATCGGTCAATCGACGGAATATTATACATCTCAATCATACCGACCCACTCAAAAAGTGTCTGAGAGTAGCCAAACAGGTCCTGCTACGGTGATTATCAGCGGATTGGGTCTTGGTATGTTGAGTACGGCTATTCCCGTTATCACAGTAGGTGTGGCTATTATTTTGGCATATCTCTGTGCCAACGGATTCCATGTTGAGTTCAGCGCTCAGAATCTGAGCATGGGCTTGTACGGAATCGGTATTGCTGCTGTCGGTATGTTGTCCACACTGGGTATAACGCTGGCAACTGACGCTTACGGTCCTATTGCGGACAATGCCGGAGGTAACGCAGAGATGTCGGGTCTGCCGGCTGAGGTTCGTCAGCGTACCGACGCGCTGGATGCACTGGGAAACACAACTGCCGCAACGGGTAAGGGCTTTGCTATCGGTTCGGCTGCGTTGACCGCGTTGGCACTCTTGGCTTCGTATGTAGAGGAAATCAAGATTGCGCTGATCCGTACCGGCGAAGCGTTGCCGAACGGCGTTGAGGCGGCAAAGGCTACACTGGTGGATTTTATGGACGCATACAATGTCAATCTGATGAATCCGATCGTACTGGTGGGTATTTTCATCGGTTCGATGATGGCCTTCCTCTTCTGCGGTTTGACTATGAACGCTGTCGGTCGTGCGGCTCAGAAGATGGTGGAGGAAGTGCGTCGTCAGTTCCAAACTATCAAGGGCATATTGGAAGGCAAGGCTGATCCGGATTATGCACGTTGTGTGGCTATTTCCACCAAGGGTGCGCAGCATGAGATGCTTCTGCCGTCTATATTGGCTATCGTTGTGCCGATCATCACCGGACTTATTCTCGGCGTAGCCGGCGTATTGGGTTTGCTGATTGGCGGTCTGGCTACGGGCTTTGTATTGGCTGTCTTTATGGCCAATGCAGGCGGTGCGTGGGATAATGCGAAGAAGTATGTCGAGGAAGGCAATTTCGGCGGAAAGGGTAGTGATTGCCACAAGGCAACCGTTGTCGGTGACACGGTGGGCGATCCGTTCAAAGACACCAGCGGTCCGTCGCTCAATATCCTTATCAAACTGATGTCGATGGTCAGCATAGTTATGGCCGGCCTGACGGTAACTTACCATCTGCTATAAGCAGTAATGTCGTGATCGATAGCGTTAAAAAACGGTCCAGGATATAAGTGTAAGTAAAAAATCCCAAGTTGTAAAAATGCAAAGCACTGAGTTACAGCGCTTTGCATTTTTCTTTTTCCCAAGTGTAAAATTTGGTCATGTTAGAAAAAAGCAGTAATTTTGCACCGTCAAAACGAACAATAAATTGTAATCTATTATGAAAGGTATTTTAAGTCGTATCCGCGGGATACATCAGAAGGTATTATGTTTGGCATTGTTTGCCGTATCGCTTGCGTCGTGCTTTGTATATGACGTAGAGCCGAAATATAAAATCGGCGAGTTGAATTATTATTTGGATGAAAAATCTAAAACGGCTACGGTTACCAGCGCAGGCAACTTGGGCTATGAACCTGCTTATTCCGGACTGGAAAAGATAGAGATTCCGGAATGTGTAGAGTATAATGGTTCTATTTACACGGTCAAGTATATTGGAAGATTGGCTTTTTACGATTGTTCCAAATTGACATCAGTTACTATTCCTAATAGTGTGGAAGAAATTGGTGATGGTGCTTTTTATGGTTGTTCTGCATTGAAATCAATAACGTTACCGAATAGTATTGTCAGAATATGCGCCGAGGCCTTTGTTTGTTGCAAAAGTTTGCAATCTATTCAAATACCCAATAGCGTTACCTATATAGGCAATGATGCCTTCGGAGAATGTGATTGTTTGGAGTCTGTTAGCATTGGTAGCGGCTTGAAAGAATTGTCACAATATGCGTTTTTTCTAAGTCATAATATTGTTTCTATTATTGTTAACGAGGCGAATACTAAGTTTGACAGTAGGGATAATAGTAATGCAATCATTGAAACAGCAAGCAATACATTATATCTTGGTTGCAGAAAAACGATTATCCCTAATACAGTAACCAATATAGGATCTATGGCATTTATGGCCTGCAAAACACTGGACTCGATAAGCATTCCTAATAATGTAAGACGCATCGGTTATGGAGCATTTGAGTATTGTACCGGTTTGAGGGCTGTCAATATTCCAAATAGTGTGGATAGCATAGAGGATTACGCGTTCAGTAGTTGCGATAGTTTGAAGTCCATTAGCATTCCTGACAACGTTGCAACAATTAGTAGGCATATGTGTGCGGAATGCAGCAGCCTGGTTTCAGTAACAATAGGAAAAAACGTGGAACGTGTGAGCGTAGGGGCTTTCAGCCGTTGTGATAATCTGCGCACGATAACATGCTATGCTGTCAATCCGCCTAAGATGGGTATTCTTTATAGCGAAAGAAGAGGCTTCTTCAACGGTGTGTTCTATGAAGATGATTGCTCAAAGATTACTCTCTATGTGCCGGCAGAGAGCGTAGAGGCATACAAAGCCGCTAAACAATGGAAAGAGATTGGCACTATCTTACCATTGTAATAAATAAGTTGAGAAAAAGACTTTTTTGATTTACATTACGAAAAAAATGACATGTGCGCTTGTATATGTCATTTTTTTGTAGTAATTTTGCAACCCGGTAAAAGATTAACATCGTTTATATGAAAACAAATTACATCTTCATTACCGGTGGCGTTGTCTCTTCTTTGGGCAAAGGTATTATCTCCGCCAGTCTCGGTAAACTGCTGCAAGCACGTGGCTACAAAGTAACCATCCAGAAATTCGATCCCTACATCAACATCGACCCGGGTACGCTAAACCCCTATGAACATGGTGAATGCTATGTGACTGAAGATGGTATGGAGACCGATTTGGACTTAGGTCACTACGAACGCTTTACGGGTATCCGCACTACTCGTCACAATTCTATCACTACCGGACGTATCTACAAGACAGTTATCGACCGTGAGCGTCGAGGCGATTATCTGGGTAAAACTATCCAGGTCGTTCCGCATATCACCGACGAGATCAAACGTAGGATGCTCCGTGTGGACGAGAAGGACGAGCAACTGGATTTTGTTATTACTGAGGTGGGAGGTACTATCGGTGATATCGAGAGTGCGCCGTTCATGGAGGCTATTCGTCAGTTACGCTGGCAGTTAGGTCACAACGCCGTGTGCGTTCACCTGACGTATGTGCCGTATCTGAAAGCAGCAGGCGAACTGAAGACCAAACCGACCCAGCACTCTGTCAAAGAGTTGCAAGGTATGGGTATCCAGCCGGATATACTCGTCCTACGTACCGAGTGCCATCTGGATGACGCTATGCGAATGAAGGTGGCATCGTTCTGTAACGTGGACCTAGAGTGCGTTGTGCAGAGCGAAGATATGCCGAGCATCTACGAGGTGCCTGTCAGCATGCAGCGCCAGGGATTGGATGCAGCCGTGCTGCGCAAGATAGGAATCCCTGTAGGCGAGACGCCAACGATGACCGGATGGCACGCTTTTCTCGACAAACAGCGAAACGCTACGAAAGAAATTCATATTGGTCTGGTAGGAAAATATGACCTGCAAGACGCGTACAAGAGTATCCGCGAGAGTCTGAATCTGGCGGGTATATACAATGACGTTAAGGCCAAACTGCATTTTATCAATAGTGAGAATATAACGCACGAGAACGTGGCAGATCAACTGAAAGGCATGGCAGGTATCGTTGTGTGCCCGGGCTTTGGTCAGCGTGGTATTGAAGGTAAAATCATAGCCGCAGAATATACGCGTACGCACGATATTCCTACGTTTGGTATCTGTCTCGGTATGCAGATGATGGTTATCGAGTTCGCGCGTAATGTGCTGGGTTACAAAGACGCGAATAGCCGTGAGATGGATGCTAATACGCCGCATAATGTCATTGATATCATGGAGGAACAGAAATCCATCACTCAGATGGGCGGAACGATGCGTTTGGGCGCGTACGAGTGCAACCTGCGTGAAGGAAGCCGTGTCTATGAGGCCTATGGTCAAGTGCACGTACAGGAGCGCCATCGTCATCGCTATGAGTTCAATAATAATTATCAGAAGGAATACGAGAAGGCAGGAATGCAATGCGTAGGCATCAATCCTGCGGCCAACTTGGTTGAGATAGTGGAGATTCCTAATCTGCGTTGGTATATCGGAACGCAGTTTCATCCAGAATATTCATCCACGGTGCTGCGTCCGCATCCACTTTTCATGTCCTTCCTCAAGGCTTGTATTGAGTCTCTATAAGAATGAAGGCGAATGAAGGCAGCAGAAATCATACAACTGCTTGAGTCGCAACGCAACGAACCGCAACGGCAGGTGCTGATGCGGTTCTTTAAAACCGGCAAGGGACAATATGGCGAAGGCGATGAGTTCCTCGGTCTCAAAGTGCCGCAGACGCGTACTATTGTCAAAACGGTTGCCGCAGACACTCCTCTGAACGAAGTGGTTCTGTTGTTGCAGTCGCATTGGCATGAGGCGCGTTTGTGTGGGTTGCTGATCATGGTAGAGCAGTTTACCAAAGCGGCCACTAAACGCTTGCAGAATGATTTGCAGGCCATACTGAAACGTGACGAGATAGTGTTGCTCTATCTGCAATACGCCGAGCGTATCAACAACTGGGACTTGGTGGATTTGTCGGCTCCTAAGATCATCGGCCATTGGCTCTTGTTGCCTACCGCACTTGGTGGCAACGGAGTAGGGATGCAGATGGAATACAAGCAACAAGTGATGGATGAACTGGCTGCAAGCGATTGTCTCTGGAAACAGCGTATCAGTATGGTTAGCACATGGAAAACATCGCAGCAAGGCGAGGCTTCATGGTGTCTGCGCTATGCCGAACGCCATCTGCACCATCCGCACGATCTGATGCACAAGGCTGTCGGGTGGATGTTGCGGGAGATGGGTAAGAATGTAAGTATGGGTTTGTTGCGCGATTTTCTCAACCGACATGCCTCTGAGATGCCTCGTACCGCCTTGCGCTACGCCATTGAGAGAATGTCTGAGTCTGAACGCAAATCGTATATGTAGAGACACAAAAAAGAGACCCGTGTGAGTCTCTTTTTTTGTGGTGCCAACGGGAATCGAACCAGTGACACAAGGATTTTCAGTCCTTTGCTCTACCAACTGAGCTATGGCACCCCTCGTACTCGGTGTGATTTTGAAGTCCGAGCGAAAAAAAAGTGCTTCCTTCTCGAAAGCGGGTGCAAAAGTACTGCTTTTTTTTGACATGACCAAATTTTTACGCAAAAAAATTACGAAAACTTGCATTTTCC
>JAEEHO010000351.1 GCA_016280845.1 Paludibacteraceae bacterium
ACCCCATCGTTAAAGGCGAATGGACGAAAGGACGAAAGGCGAAAGTCTTGGGCATAAAAAAAGACATGGCAAACTTGACCAAGTTGACTAAGTTAAGGCAAAGATGGTCAAGTTGGTCAACTGGTCATTGCAAAAAATAATGACCGGATATTCCAGATGATATAGACCGCTAGCGCTATTCTTGATATTCCAGAGGTTCTAGAGAAGCGCGGAACTAAAGGCCCGCGAACGGAACGAAGAAAAAAATTTGCAGTGAGAAAAGTGAGAAAAGTGAGAATTCTCAACTTTCTCACTTTTCTCATGTCAAAATTTTATGTTCAGTTGAAAAGGATTACATCTCCGGATCAACCAGCACACGACCGCAGAACTCGCAAACAAGAATCTTCTTGCGGGTGCGGATATCCAACTGGCGCTGAGCAGGAATCTTAGCGTGGCAACCGCCGCAGCTGTCGCGCTCGATCTTAACGACAGCGAGACCGTTGTGTGCATTTTTACGAATACGCTTGAACGCAGTCAGCAGACGCTCGTCGATTTTCTTCTCCAGATCGCCGGCTTTCAGCATCAGTGCTTCTGTCTCAGCCTTGGTCTCAGCCAAAATCTGATCCAACTCAGCACGTTTCTGGTTCAAATCAACGGTGCGCTCTTCGATATCCTTGGTGGTTTTAGTCTTCTCTTGAAGACGGTCTTCCAACTCGGTGGAATAGTGCTTGATCTTGCGTTGACTTGCTTCGATCTCCAACTCCTGATACTCGATTTCCTTGTTCAAGTTGTCGAACTCGCGGTTGTTGCGCACGCTGTTCTGTTGCTCTTTGTAGCGCGAGATGCTGGCGTTAGCGTTCTCGATGCGTACGCGGTGATCGCTGATCTGTGTTTCGCACTCCTTGATGTCGTTCTCGATGTTGGTCAGACGGGTCTTGAGACCTTCTACCTCATCGGCCATGTCTTTTACTTCCTGTGGCAGTTCGCCGGCCAGGGTACGCAACTCATCGATTTTCGAATCGACTTGCTGCAAATCGTACAGCACTTTCAGGCGCTGTTCTACGGTTAATTCTTTAGCCATCGTGTTCGGCAATTCGTCGCACGGATTGGCGAACATATCGCCAATAAGGCTCCGGATGCCTCCACTCTTCAGTCGGACTATCGCTTGCGCTAGCAGTCCTCCTGAGGGGAGACGCCTCCTTGCCGGAGGAGGGATAAATGTTATTATTAATTAAGTATTTTGATCGGTGTGTTGTCCGTTTGGCTGATGATACACTTCAGTCCGAGCGGTTCTAATATCTCCTTGAAAATATCGCGCGCGTGGCGTTCGCTAATCCAATGGTCGATGTCGATGAACCCTATTCTGCCCGCCGCATCTTGCATCTCGTGGTACTTGCAATCGGCTGTCAGATAGACATCTGCGCCTTGTGCTATAGCTTCGTTCACAAACTCTGCGCCCGCACCGCCGCATAGAGCGACTGTTTGAATAAGGGAAGCCCCCTCCGACTCCCCCTCAGTGGGGAGAGAAGTGTAGCGTATATAAGTTGTTCCCAGGGTTTCTTTCACGCGTTGTAGGAAGGCGGAGTAGGGAATAGGTTCGGGCAGACGACCGATAACGCCGAGGCCGGTGGTCGCTCCTTCTCCGGAAGGAACCAGTATCTTGCACTCCTTGACGCCCAGTTTTTCTGCCAAGCGGCCGCTAATGCCGTTGGGAACGCTATCCAGACTGGTGTGTGCCGAATAGATAGCTATATTATGCTTGATAGCCATCTCTACTATCCGCGCTTGCGGCGTTTGGCCGCACACTTGTTTCAGTCCGTGGAAAAGCAGCGGATGGTGGCTCACGATCAACTGACAACCACATACAATAGCCTCACTGACAACGGTTTCTGTTATGTCCGTCGTCAGGAGAACCGACTGAATGTCGCGTTCTGTGTCACCTACCTGCATTCCCGAGTTATCCCATTCTTCCTGGGCACTCCGTGGCGCTACAGATTCTATGCTATCAGTAATGCTTTTTAAAAGCAAGTATTTTCTTTATGCCTCAGCCTCTGGTTCCTCGATGCTGAAGTCGGTAATACCGGCGTTCACGAGGATATTGTACCAAGAGATGAGTTTGCGGATATCGCTCGGATAAACGCGATCGCGATCCCAGTCAGGCAGCACAGCGTCGAACCACTTCTGAACTTCCTCGTTGCTCGCTTTCTTTGGGTCCATAGCCACAGCCTTCAGACCTTCTTTCTTACCGCAGTTGGTCAGTACTTCGCTCAGGCTAACATCGTCTGCGTTGGTGAACATAGACACATCGCTCAGTGCAACAATTCTGTCACGAGCATAGGTCGGCGTACGTTTGCCGTCCACCAGCGACTCAACGATAAGCATGTTGTTGCCGCGACTAATCAACTTATATAAACCCGGTTTACCGGTAATAGCAAGAATATCCGTTAATTTTGTCATCTTAATGGTCTGTTTTTATTAGCCCATAAGGGCGGTTACTTCAAAATCGGCTGCAAAAGTACAAAAAAAAAATGACACACACAAACGCGCGTGTCACTTTTTTGACAAAAATTCGTATTTTTTTGATTCAATCAACTGTTTTGTGCCTCTACCAGACGCTTCCAGCGATAGTTGAAACGCACATGGTAGAAGACGGCAGGAATGGATAGTGCCAGCACAAAAGCGATCCACATGCCCGTTGCGCCGAGATGGCACGTGAAAGTCAATATCAGACCCAGCGGCAAAGCGATGCAGATGTTAGCAATGATAGCAATGTACATCGGGATACGCACATCCTGGATGCCGCGCAGCATGGATGCTCCTATACATTGCAGACCGTCAATACATTGCAGTATTCCGGCCAAGAAGATCAGTGTGCTTGCAATACCGACCACCTTCTCGTCGTTGGTGAAAACGTAGGCCAGACGGTGCTGGAAACCAATCATGATGATAGCTGTTATGATGTTCATGAACAAGCACATGTGTATCGAAGCGCGACTCGCCATCTTCACTGCCTTCAGGTTGCCTTCGCCTAACTGATGCGAGACGCGGATAGTGGTAGCGGCGCCTATTCCCATTGCCAACATCAGAATGAGATCAACCATCTGATTAGCAATATTATGTGCGGCCAACGATTCTTTGTTGATCCAGCCGACAAAGATGAATGACGAGGTGAAGAGGAAGCACTCGATAAATGACTGCAAACCGATCGGCAAGCCTATTTTGAGGTAGTCTTTAACCACCTTCCAATCGATCATCTTCTTGCCGATGCGAATGAAATACTGCCTCCAGTCGCTACGCCAAAACATAACGAATAGAAAACTGAGTGCAGTCATGAAACGGGATATCAGTGTAGCTAATCCTGCGCCGGTTGCTCCCATGGCCGGCGAACCCCAATGACCGAAGATAAAAACCCAGTTCAGCAGGATATTCAGCAGATTGCAAGCCGTTGTGATGACCATTGCTACGGTTGTGTTGCCGAGTCCTTCGAGAAACTGTTTGCAGAGACAGAAGAAGAGGAACGGAATGATGGAAATGACAATCAGCACATAGTATGGCAGCGCGCGATATGCCACCTCCGGTTCTTGTCCGAACGAGCCCAGGAAGAAAGAACACGGACAGAGTATTATCATTAGCAATAGGGCAATTAAGCCAGTGAATACCAAACCGTTGGCAAGCAGAGAGGCCAATCGGTCGCCTCCTTCTTTGGCACCAACCGCGTAGCCGACAATAGGCGTGATACCCATCAGGGCGCCCATTGCAAAAACCATAACGGTAAGTGTGATAGCGTTCGAAAAACTCACGGCAGCCAGATCTGTTGTGCCATAGTGACCGACCATGATGATATCAAATAAACCGACTAATGCTGCTCCTGCCTGTGTTACCATTACCGGAAATGCGAGCCGCAAGTTTCGATGGTAATAGGGCAAAAACTCAGAAAAAGAATAACTCATAATACTTTAATTTCAAAAATCGGGTGCAAAAGTACTGCTTTTTATTCAAACACCAACAATTTATTTTTAAGAAAAAGGTGTCATATTTTATTATTTTGCACTTTTTCTCAAAATAACCATTCTTTGGCAATTTATAGCCTTTCATCTTCCGTTTTTTGCCTTCTTAGATGTCGTCAAAATGCAT
>JAEEHO010000352.1 GCA_016280845.1 Paludibacteraceae bacterium
AATATCTGCATCGTGTGCATCCTTTCACAAGGCGGAGGCAAGATAGGTCTGCTGCGATTCTTCAATGCTCTCAATGGACAAAATGCCCAAAACGAAGAGTTGGCAGAGCTGACTTTTCTACAAGCCTCCGGCCTCCCGTTCATGAGCAAATGACTAAATGAACAAATAAATAGTAAATGGTAAATGAAATAATCGTACCTTTAGGTAAAGAACAAATGGTAAATAGTATTATGGAACCTATTTTAATTGATCTCAACGACTACGTACGCACCGGCGAAGGAGCCAACGGTGCCAGTTACAACCATAAGACAGACCCGTCTATCATGATGAAGATGTACTTCCGCAATTTTGAGGCGGCAGCGCTGGAACTGGAACTGGCGAAGAAAGTCTATGCAGCCGGTATCCCGACGCCGGAACCGGGAGACCTTGTGACCGACGGCGAACGCATTGGTATCCGTTTCCGCCGCATCGAAGGCAAAAAGTCCTATTCGCGTGCCTGCGGTGATGAACCGGACAAAGCTCCGGAGTTCGGACGTGAGTTCGCCCGACTATGCAAAAAACTGCATAGCATTCATGTGGATACCACGCAGTTCGAATCCGTCAAGGACCGACTCTACCACATGTTAGACAATAATCCCGATTTCACACCGGTACAAAAGCAGAAATTACGCGACTTTATTGCGGCAGCACCGGACGCCGACACTGCCATCCACGGTGACCTCCAGTTCGGTAACGGCATCTTCACGGAGAAAGACGGCGTGCGGACGCAGTATTTCATCGACCTTGGCGATTTCTGCTATGGCTATCCCATGTTCGACATCGGTATGGTTTATCTCTGCTGCTGCCTCAACAACGAAGTATGGACTATGGAGGTCAACCATATGTCTAACGCCACTGCACGGAAGTTTTGGGACGGCTTTGCAGCGGAATATTTTGGACCGGACGCTGACCTCGATGAAATAGAAAAAACAGTCCGCATCTACGCCGGACTCAAGACCATCATGATTGAGCGCGATACCCATTGCCCGATGCCTGAGTTCCGCGCCTGTCTGGAAGGCGTGATTTATTAACCATCGTCATTACGACATAACGACATATCGAATGAATAAATTCTTAGAAACAGACTTACTGGACCGCGCTATCATCTTCGCCGTCCGCGCACATCACAATACCGAACGTCGCGGCAAAGGCTTTCCTTACATCGTTCACCCGATGGAAGCCGTGGAAATAGTAGCCACCATCACACCCGATCAGGAACTGCTGGCGGCGGCGGCACTGCATGACACCATCGAAGACAGCGAGGTCACGGTCGAAGATATTCGTCGTGAGTTTGGCAACCGTATTGCCGAACTCGTGCATGCCGAGAGTGACCAATTCACCGAAGGCGTCTCAGAAGAAGATAGTTGGCACAACCGCAAACAAGCCGCTATTGACCGCTTGCGCCACGCATCGTACGATGCCAAAATAGTGGCGATGGGAGACAAACTGAGTAACATGCGCGCTATTTGGCGCGACTACCAAACCAAAGGCGATGATCTATGGAATATTTTCCATATCAAGGACAAAGCCTCACACGAATGGCACTACCGTGGACTCGCCGACTCTCTCTCCGAACTATCCGACACCTTCGCCTACCGGGAATTCGTCAGACTCATTGATGAGGTCTTCCCTAAATGAATCAATGAACAAATGACAAAATAAATGGTACATGGTAAATGACCAAATGGTAAATGGATATTCTCTTTGATAATATTATTAATGCCCGCGACTTGGGCGGCTTGACAGGTCACGAAGGACGCAAAGTGCGTAGCGGATTGTTGCTGCGTACGGCGCACCTGCATGACGCTTCCGATGAGGATATAAGCCGCCTGCAGAACGAATTCCACCTGCGCCGTGTCTTTGATTTCCGTTCCTTGAGCGAAGCAGAGTTCTTGCCCGACCGCGAGGTGCCCGGCGCCACGCACCATCTGTTGCCCACTATCGACCTGAGTGCCGAACGTATGACCGAGCAACCTATCCCTCAAGAGGCATTCCTTGACCTGGAGCGACATATTGTCAACTACTCGTTTTATCCAGAGGTGCAGCAGATGGCTTCCGATATGTATCCTTCGCTCATCCATTCGGAATACTCGCAACTGCAATACGCTGCTTTTTTACGCCTCATCGTTGAAACACCTGAAGGGGCTGTGCTTTGGCATTGTTTCCAAGGCAAAGACCGGACCGGCTGGGGCGCAGCGTTCATTCTCGCGGCACTGGGTGTGGATAGAGATACTATTATCGCCGACTTCGATCGTTCCAACGATGCCTATCGCGAACTGGTTACACGACTCAATAACAATATTATCGCACGAGGCGGAGGTGAAGCGGAAATGGATGTTGTACAGGCCTTTATGGGCGTGAGCACCAAGAACTTCCGCAACACTCTTGACCTCATCGACCGCGAGTTCGGAGGTATGACTTCCTACCTACGTAACCAACTCCTCCTCTCCAAAGAGGACATCCATTCCTTACGCAAACGCTACTTGGAATAAAGACACACAATCAGGTAGATTCACATATCACACATTCACACAAAAAAATATCTTGATGAAATGCTCATAATATAAATATATAATATATATTATGGCTATTTTCTTAACCCACACAGATGTGTGAATCTGGTGAAAATGGTGAATTTGTGTGAACGCAGAAAAAAAAATGCAAAAAAAATGCAAAAACATTTGGAAAAACCAAAATGTTCATCGTATCTTTGCAGCGGATTTCGGAAGTGGCGCGGCAGGATACTGCCACAAGCAGGACAGTTCCTCGGGGTTTTATCGGGGTTTAATCGGGGTACCCTACCTGGTTCCTCCCGCGTGATGGGCAGAGCGTCTTCCCGATGGAACGGAATGGGTTTCATAGATACAGAGTTTGCTACAAAAAAAAGCGGCTCAGTAGAGTCGCTTTTTTATAGTTGTACGCGGTATACTTAAGGTGCCACGCGGTTGATGTCACGCGGGAACATGGAGCATTCCTTGACGTTGGCGATGCCGAGGAAGCAAGCCGTGATACGCTCGAGTCCGATAGCGAAGCCGCCGTGAGGCGGCATGCCGTTGCGGAAAGTATCGAGGTAGAAACGGAAAGCGTCCGGGTTCATGCCACGACGGATCATCTTCTCGCGGTAGTCCTGTTCCTTATGGATACGCTGACCGCCGGAGGTGATCTCCAGACCACGCATGAGGAGGTCGAAGCTGAGTGTCAGACTCGGGTCCTCAGGGTCGTCCATCGCATAGAAAGCGCGGTGCTCGCTCGGGAAATGGGTAACGAACACGAAGTCCGAACCGTATTTCTCGAAGGCGTATTTGCAGATAGCGCGTTCCTCTTCCGGCGCGAGGTCATCCTCGCCACGATGGTCTGCTTCGCAGAGTTTGTTCTCGAAGAGGATCTCATGAACCTCAGAGAGTTTCCATGCGGGTACTTGTTCCGGCAGAACAGGGTTGACAGCATTGAGCAGACTGAGTTCATGAGCGCAGTCTTTCTCAACCGTTGCGATGATATGACGCAGCAGCGCTGCTTCGAGAGTCATCACATCCTCCTGACCTTTGATGAAGCCCATCTCCACATCGAGGGAGATATACTCGTTGAGGTGGCGGCTGGTTGCATGCTTCTCTGCACGGTAGGCAGGTGCGATCTCAAAGACGCGCTCGTAAACGCCGACGCCGATCTGCTTGTAGAACTGCGGGCTCTGCGCGAGGTAAACCTGCTTGCCGAAGTAATCCATACGGAAAACGTTAGCGCCGCCTTCTGCTCCTTCGGATACGATCTTCGGAGTAAAGATTTGGGTGAAGCCGTTCTGCGAGAGGAACTCGCCGAAAGCACGTGCGATAGTCGATTGTACCTTCAGAATGGCCATATCGCGCGGGTTGCGCAGCGTTACCTGACGGTTATCGAACTTATAGCGCAGCAGTGTCTCTTCGTCGCCGAACTTGAGGGCATTCATGTCCACCACTTCGGCAGTTGTCGGACGGCTGAGTACGCGCACTTCGCTGACTGCCAACTCTATTGTGTTGTAGAAGGCTGCCGGGTCCTTAATCTGTGCTTCGTTGACGGTTCCGGTGATGGTGATAGCCATCTCACGGCAGAGGTCGTTCATAGCGATCTCGTTGCCCTGCTCGTCGTAGAACTTAGACTCGTCTTTGCTGACAACAGTCTGAAGCAGACCGCGTGATTTACGGAGCACGATAAAGCCGCCCCACTTGGTGACGCGGACGTTGTGTATCATGCCGGAAACGGAAACAGATTCGCCAACCTTGCAGTTGGCGAGATCTGTTACGTTTTCGTTATGTTTGGTTGCATCCAGAAACATAATGAATGTACAATTTAACGATGTACAATGTACAAAGGTTAATTATTCAGCCTTAGCTTCCTCTGCAGCAGGAGCTTCAGCCTGAGCCTCTTCTACGCCTTCTTTAGCGGCTTTCTTGCCGGCACGACGGGTAGCCTTCTTTGCTGCCTTCTTGGTCTCCTTGAGCATGTTCTCGTTGTAGTCAACGAGCTCAATGATACACATCTCAGCAGCATCACCCAGACGGAAACCGGTGCGGAGGATACGAGTGTAACCACCCGGACGGTTAGCGATCTTCTCGCCTACATTCTGGAAGAGTTCGGTAACGGCCTCTTTCTGTTTGAGCAGGGAGAATGCCAAACGGCGGTTGTTCATGTTGTCCTCTTTAGCACGGGTGAGGATAGGCTCAACGTAGATACGGAGCGCTTTGGCCTTAGCGAGGGTGGTCGTGATACGCTTGTGCTGGATCAGCGAGCAAGCCATATTCGACAGCAAAGCGGCACGGTGGTTGGCCTTGCGGCTAAGGTGATTGAATTTCTTATTATGACGCATAATTTAAAGTACTATTTGACAATGTACAATGTACTAAGGACATTGCCATTGCTAATTAATAATTTTTTTTAATTAATCCAGCACACGGTAGCGGGAGATATCCATACCGAAGGCAAGGCCGTTACGCTCGAGCAGTTCATCAAGTTCGGTGAGAGACTTCTTACCGAAGTTACGGAACTTCAAGAGGTCAGCGCGATGGTAGCGAACGAGTTCGCCAAGAGTCTCCACCTCTGCTGCTTTGAGGCAGTTAAGCGCACGAACGCTGAGGTCCATATCCTGGAGCTTCTGGTTAAGCAACTGGCGCATACGGAGAATTTCCTCGTCGAGTGCGTTGCTGTTCTTCTTTGTCTCTTCCTCGAGCACGATGCGCTCATCGGAGAAGAGCATGAAGTGATAGATCAGGATCTTGGCTGCCTCGGTCAAAGCTTGACGCGGAGCGATAGAGCCGTCAGTAGTGATCTCGATGGTCAGTTTCTCGTAGTCGGTACGTTGCTCGACACGATACTGGTCAACAGAAATCATGACGTTGCGGATAGGCGTGTAGATGGAGTCGATAGGAAGAGTTCCGATAGGATCGTCTTTCTTACGGTTCTCATCTCCAGGCACGTAGCCACGTCCCTTGTTGATGGTCAATTCAATCTCAAAGTCTGCAGACTCGTCCATCTCTGCCAACTGGAGCTCAGGATTGAGCACTTCGAAGTTTTGAAGTGCCGTATTGAACTCACCGGCCAAGAACACTTTGGACTTGTGCACACGAAGACGGAAAGTTTCGCCTTCTGCCTCAATTCCCTCCTTGCGGATGAAACGAACCTGCTTGAGGTTGAGGATAAGGTTGGTAACGTCAGTGATTACTCCCGGGATAGTCGCAAATTCATGATCAATACCACTGATCTTGACAGAGCAGATAGCATAGCCTTCAAGGCTGCCGAGCAGCACACGACGGATAGCATTGCCTATCGTAATTCCGTACCCGGGCTCGAGTGGGCGAAACTCAAAGATACCTTTGTTCGCGCTCGAATCCAACATTATAACCTTATCAGGTTTGATGAAATCTAATATTGCCATGAATTTATTTATTATTTAGAGTACAACTCGACGATCAATTGCTCCTTGATATTCTCAGGAATCTCAGCACGTGCAGGTACGTTGAGCAGTTTACCACCCTTGAGGCTTTCGTTCCACTCAATCCAGCTGTACTTGCCATGGTTGAATCCTTCGAGCGAAGCAGCGATAACTTCCAGCGATTTAGCTTTCTCGCGAACAGCTACCACCTGACCCGGCTTAACAGAATAAGAAGGAATATTTACAACCTTGCCGTCTACAGTGATGTGACGGTGGCTAACGAGCTGACGTGCAGCTGCACGCGTAGGAGCCAATCCAAGACGGTATACGATGTTATCCAGACGGCACTCGAGCAGTTGGATAAGGATTTCACCGGTAATACCTTTGGTACGAGCAGCCTGAGCAAAGAGGAGACGGAATTGCTTCTCGAGTACACCATAGGTGTATTTAGCTTTCTGCTTCTCAGCGAGCTGAGTACCGTACTCAGAGCTCTTCTTGCGGCGGTTCACACCATGTTGTCCGGGAGCGTACGGGCGCTTTGCGAGCACCTTGTCCTCACCGAAGATAGCCTCGCCAAAGCGGCGGGCGATACGTGATTTTGGGCCAATATATCTTGCCATAATTCTTGTTTACGTTAAAAGGGTTAAACACTATTATACACGGCGACGTTTCGGAGGACGGCAACCGTTGTGCGGCATCGGAGTAACGTCGATGATTTCAGTAACATCGATACCGGCAGCCACGCAGGCACGGATAGCCGATTCACGTCCCTGACCGGGACCCTTAACGTAAGCTTTCACTTTACGCAGACCGAGGTCGTATGCGACCTTGCAGCAGTCAGCTGCTGCCATTTGAGCTGCGTACGGAGTATTCTTTTTGCTGCCACGGAAACCTTGCTTACCAGCCGAAGACCAGCTGATAACTTGACCGTCACCGTTGGCAACTGTAACGATAACATTATTGAAAGAAGACATGACGTGAAGCTGGCCAACGCCCTCGATCTTCACTACGCGCTTCTTAGCTGCAATTGCTTTTTTTGCCATAACGTTTGATGATTTTTTATTAGTCGAAAGTCGAATGACAAAAGTCGAATGACTATGCTGCGACCTTCAAACATCGGTTTAACTTTACTTTGATGCTTTCTTCTTGCTTTCAACAGTTTTCTTTTTACCCTTGCGCGTGCGGGCGTTGTTCTTGGTGCTCTGACCACGAACCGGCAGACCGATACGGTGACGTACACCACGGTAGCAACCGATATCCATCAAACGCTTGATGTTAAGTTGGGTTTCAGAACGAAGATCACCTTCTACTTTGAATTTAGCACCGATGATCTCACGTACTTTAGCTGCTTGGTCATCCGTCCAATTCTCTACCTTGATGCTTGGGTCAATGCCTGCCTCTGCGAGAATTTTCTTTGCGCTTGAACGACCTATTCCGTAGATATAAGTCAGAC
>JAEEHO010000034.1 GCA_016280845.1 Paludibacteraceae bacterium
CTTCATGGACTACGACAACCAATTGGTGCTGACGGGCGAATATAACGATGTAGGCAAATACCTGACCACTAACGTCAAAGACTCGTACCGTATGGGTGCAGAACTGACCGCAGCAGTTAAGATAACCGACTGGTTCCGTTGGGACGGCAATATTGTTGTGAGCCGCAACAAAATTCAGAATTACAAGCAGTACATCGACCTGTATGATGATCAGGACAACTGGAACTGGGTCGGACAAGATTCCATTGTAGGGGAAACAACCATCGCTTTCTCACCGATGATTACAGCCGCATCACTCTTCACCTTCGACTACGCAGGCTTTGTGGGCACTATCCAAACGAATGTTACCGGTCGCCAGTACTTGGATAACACAATGGACAAAAATGCCATGCTGAAGGCATATACAACAACCAACGTCAATCTGCAATACACATTGCCGTTGCAAAAGATAAAAGGTGCTCCGCAAATCAAACTACTCTGCCAGTTGAACAATATTTTCAATAGCAAGTTTGCAAGCAACGGTGGCGCAGAAGCAAGCCGCTTCCAAGACGGAAGTCGCTGCGCTTGGTACTACGCACAAGCGGGTATTAACGTACACGGCGGATTCGTTATCCAATGGTAAAGAAAAACCTTAACAACAATAATTATTGATAGTAAATAAGCCGAAAACGCTCCAAATGGGGCGTTTTCTGTTGTTTATACTATCATTCTGCAAGACGGATGTTGCAAAATAGAAATTTTAACACGATTGTTCTGTTTAATTTTGCATGTTGAAGTAAAAATTATTACTTTTGCGCCGATTTGTCACCAAAATCATTAAAGTATTAACAATTTTAACATCGTTAAAGGCATGAGGAAGATTTTTTCTATTTTCTTCGCTTCGCTATTGGCTGTTCAGCTATTTGCCGTTCCGGCAAAACCCGGCAAGCGAATTTTCATCAACCCTAATGGTGAACAAGTAGAGTACGAAGTACACGGCGACGAGTTCTGCCATTACATGGTTGATGCAGACGAAAACATTCTAGAAGAGAATGAAGAGGGTTTCCTTCGTATCAAGGAGAAAGTTTCGGACCAAGCTATCAAGGCTAGGCGAGCCGCTTCCAATGTGGCGGACGCACCGGCAATCCGACGAGCAGGCAAAGTGAACCTGGCGCCACGAGGTCTGTTCATTTTGGTGAACTTCAAGGATACGAAGTATCAGTCTAGCAACACTCTGGCTGCGATGACTGAGATGATCAACAGCACCGGGCACACCTACAATTTCGACGGTTCACTCGGTTCGGTACGCGACTATTTCATTGACCAGTCTGAAGGTCAATACAACCCGCAGTTTGACGTATACGGTCCTGTGACCGTAAGCCAAAAATCATCCTACTATGCCGGTAATGACGGTACCCAATATGCCTACAAGATGGTTATTGAGGCATGCCAGGCATTGGATAATCAAGTGGATTTTTCTCTATATGACGGCGACAATGACGGAAAAATCGATTTCGTCTATGTCATCTATGCCGGCAAAGGTCAAGCCGACGGTGGCGGATCCAGCACTATCTGGCCTCACCAATATTATATCTACGACGGTGTCGGCCAAACAGTAAGACTGGACGGCAAGATACTGAACAGTTACGCCTGCGGCGGTGAGTTGAACGGTCAATCGGGTCGTCGCTACGGTATCGGTACGTTGTGCCACGAGTTTGGACACGTGCTCGGTCTGCCTGACTACTACGACACCAACAATAGCGGTTACAACAACAGATATGGCCGCACCCCGGGATTCTGGCATATCATGGACGCAGGTTCGTACAACAACAACGGTATCACTCCGCCTAACTATGCAGCACACGACAAGTACTTCCTCGGTTGGCAGACTCCTACCAAACTGAGCGATCCGGAGAACGTCGTTCTGCCCGCAGACGGCAAGACCTATCGTATGTTGAACCAAGCCGGTGTCTATTCGGCTACTACAACCAACGTAACTTACTATTTCGAGAACCGTCAAAAGACAGGCTGGGATGCCTATCTGCCCGGTCACGGTTTGCTGGTATGGAAAGTGTCCTACAATGCCACCACCTGGTCGCGCAATCAGCCGAACTACGGAGGATCGAGCGCCAGCAATTCGAATCTGTGTTACGCAATTGTATCGGCCGGCGGAAGCGACAGAAATATAGGTACCCAAAAAGATCCGTATCCGGGTTCGCAGAGAGTGACCTCATATACTCCGATCAGCGGCAACGCGCTGACCGAGATTGAGGAGGCTAACGGCAATATCTCCTTTAAGTTCAAGGGAGGCGTTTCCAAGGCATACAAAGTTACTTTTGTGGCAGGTGCTCATGCTACATGTGCCACCTCATCGCTGACGCAGTCAGCAGCCGGCGCCGCAATCACTCTGCCGAATGTGTCCAACGTATCAGCCAACTACAGATTCCTGGGTTGGTCTGCCACAGAGGGTTCATCCGTAGCTGAGATCGGCGCAGCCGGCGACCGCTATACGCCTTCGCGCGATATCACCCTGTATGCCGTTGTTGTACGCGATGGCTATACTGTTAAGTTCGATACCAAGAACAACGGCTCCACTCTCGGCCACGGTTCGACCAACGTAGCATCGATACAAGAGGCCGGTCAGAACGCAGGAATAGTACTGCCTTCTTTCACTGCCGACCCGGGCTATTCGTTCCAAGGCTGGGTTTATGTTCAAAACAACCGCGTGTACATCGCCGGTCAGTCGGGTGAGCGCTTCTATCCGAGTCAGGATATGACCCTGCAATCATATGTCTTCCCGAGCGACTCTGTTAGTGTTTCGTACGATTTGTTGGGTGTGACCAAGGTTTCCGGTCCGGCAGAGGGATGGATTCGCGCTAACGACGGATTCACCGCCAGCTTTACCAACAGCAACAGCTATGAGGCCCTCAACGCTGCCAACACATCCGTCAGCGTAAAAGTGGAAGGCGAGACGATTAACAACTGCGCTTCTTTTGCCAACGGCAAACTGACCATCAACCTGAGCGCAGCGCAGATTGCCGGTAATATCGACATCGATATCCGCGCAACAGAGATCTTCGACAACTGCGACGATTATTCCTACACCTATACCGCCAAGGTTGGCTCGGGCAACAAGAGTCTCGGCAACAAGAGTTGGAGCATATCGTTGGGCAATTCCCGCGCTTCTGTCCAGAGTTTCAACAGCAAACTGGGCGAAGTGTTCGGTACATCCAGAACCTACCCGTACAGCGTGACATATAGTTCCACCGGCTTCAGTTCGTGCCTGATCAGCAACATCAGCGTTCAATGCGCTGTAAGCAACTATCTGGCAACCATCGAAGCGTTTATCGTTGAGAACGGAACAGAATACAGCCTCGGCTCTAAAGAAATTGCCTATGAAGGTGCTGCCGCACTCAGCACATACACCTTCAGCAATCCGGCCAACCACAGAGGAACAGTCAAGTTTGTCATTACATCCAACAGCAGCTACAACGGCCAGACTTACCGCGGTATCATCTATGTTAAGAAGATAGATGTCGCTATGGCGTCAAGCGCACACGGCGACCGCACAAAGGTGGATGTGGATGCAGTACAACTGTTCTATCGTTCGGTTGACAATGCACGCTATTGGACGGCGGATTTCTACAGTTTCACTGAGACAGATTTGCCTTATGTTTACACTTACTTTGACGCTTCGGAGCCTACGAGCCTTTCCGGAAATCATAACGGTTATCTCGTAAAATACATACCATGTACCGGTGACTCGATTAAAGCGAACAGCGGTTCGTTCAAGTTCTCCTACAAGGGCAAATACGGCAGCACCGACTATCCGTTGTATCACGTAGATGCAGAGTGGGAAGACGCTAATCATCGCCAATACTACATGGATTGCGATATTCCGGCTATCATGATTGACTACAACAAGTACCAGGAAACCGGAAGCTCAAGCGATGCGCTCATCAATCCTACCGGCGATAGCAATCCTGTTTACTACACCGTACGCCACCTGCAGCAGAACATCGACAACGACAACTACTCGCTGGCTAAGATAGATACCTTCCAAACATCTGCAGGCAGCAATGTTGCTCCGGAGCCTCGTTCCTTCGCCGGATTCAAGTCTCCGCAGCGCCAGACCAAGACGGTCAACTCTAACTATCAAACCGTCTTTGAGTACAAGTACGACCGCAGAACCTATCAGGTTGAGTTTGTTGTAGAAGGAACAGTTACCCAGAGCGAGCAACTGCGCTATGGCGCTATGCCTACATACAAGCAGGCTACTCCGACCAAGCAATCATACACCTTCGCCGGATGGTCACCTAACATCCGTATCGTTCATCGCGCTGACACCTACACGGCTCAGTTCAGCAACGGACAAACGCCGCAACAGCCAGAGACAAGTTATACCGTAACGTTCAATGCCAACGGTCACGGTAATGCACCGGCGGCACAGAACGTGGTTGCAGGTCAGAAACTGAGCAAACCTGCCGACCCGACGGCAGAGGGTTATACCTTCGGCGGCTGGTACACTGACAACGCTTGTACCAACGCTTGGAATTTTGCAAATAATACTGTCAATAACAATCTGACACTATACGCCAAGTGGACCGTCAAGAAACACAACTTGACATGGAAGGCCAATGGTGGTACCCTAAGCGGAAACTACACAAGCGGTCAAGTGGCTTACGGAACAGCCATCACGGCTCCTAGCATAACGCGCAGAGGCTATACCTTCAACGGATGGGACAAGAGCGTTCCTTCCACCATGCCGGACGAAGACTTGACTTTCACGGCTCAGTGGAAACGACGCAGCTACGGTTTCTCTTTCGTTAGCAGCAATGAGAATGCCGGTAGTGTAAATGCAAGCCAACAGAAGAACGAATACGAATATGGTGAGGAGGTAGTTCTTACCGTTTCGGCTCACGCCGGCTATAGTTTCGCAGGTTGGAGCAACGGTAGCACTGAGCACCAACTCGTCATCACCATCGACGAGAATACCGAATCGCTCGTTGCCAACTTCACTGCCAACGATGATACCAAGTATATCGTACGCCGCTACGTACAGAATGTCGACGATGACGACTTCTCATTCCTGGATGAGATTGAACTGAGCGGCACTACAGACTCTGAGGTAACTCCGAAGGCAGAAAATATCGAAGGCTTTACGGCTCCGATGTCGGAATCTATCACCATCAACGGAGACGGTAGCAGTTCTATTGAATACAGTTACACACGTAATAGTTATATCCTCACTTGGGACGCTAACGGCGGTGAGCTGAGTGGCGATTATAGCCAAAACGCAGTCAAGTACGGTGCATCTTTCCTCGCTCCTACTGCTACCCGAGAGAAACACATCTTCCTCGGATGGAATCTGGATATACCGGAAACGATGCCGGCAGCCGATCTGACGCTGACCGCTCAGTGGGGAGAAGGAGATCCTACAGGTCTCTCTCAAGGCGGCAAGACGTTCATCGGAGCAAACAATCTGCGCATATACGACCTCAGCGGTCGTGACGTAACGAGCCAGAACGGACATCTTGGAGGCGGTTTCTATATCGTAGTTTCAGGTGATAAAGTAACCAAGGTATTTATTCGCTAAAACCCAATACTCTGAAAATGAAGAAGGCGGCACGTTCTGTGTCGCCTTCTCTTGTTTTTTTGTCAATAGCTCAAACGAATTACTTACCGCTACTCGGTCTCCATTCGCCGTCTACCAATATCAAATCCATCTTCTGGGGTTGGTTCGAACCGTTGCCGTAGGTGATGGTATAAGCTACTTTAGCCGTCTGACCGTCCTCAGCCGTCTCCGTTTCTCCAATCTCGTAGGACGCTATGCCTCCCTTCTCATCCAATTCGGAAGTTATCTTGGCTTCGAAGATTGCTACGTACTCCTTCTTCTCCTCGTCGGTCAGTTGTTGCTTGAAATACATCTGGTCCACCATAGCTGCATAATCGCCCTTCTGATAACTTTTCAGGAAGGCCTCTGCGGCCGCTTCGGGACTGGATGTCTTACTGCCGCAAGCAGCTATTGCCACTGCTGCGATGGCTACTGCCATCAGACGAATCATTTTTCTCATAATCATTAGTGTTTTAATGGTTTCACAAACAGAGTGGTTTCACTCTTTTCTATATCATAAGGAAATATACCTTCTCCTTCTTTGCAGAATAGTGTAGGCACCGAATGGCGTCTGCCTCCCGAAATATCTATGCCTTGCTTGCTGTAGGCCCGCCACACCAGTTCGGTGCAATAGAGCCGCGTACTGTCGCCAAGCAGATAATCGTTGTCGAAGAGCACCTGTTTTTCCACTTTGCCGAGTGCGTAACGCACCGCCTCACACGCTATGCTGTCGCTGCAGTCCACTCTGAGCCATGCACCTCTTTCTGCTCGCTCAGGGCAGAAAAAACGCGTAACAGGCTCTGTTTTCAGATACTCCGGTTCATCTTCTGCGGGTACAGCATGTATGACTTGCCATTCACTCTTCAGGCTATCGTAATGAAGCATTCCTATGTGAGAGAAGGCCGAACGTGTGCGATTTGTCACCACACGACTCTCCATGCCATAGCCGCAGCGCAGAACCAAGTCTCCTTCGCGCCATTGGTCTTGATCTTCCAACGAAAAAGCGGCCTGTCTATGCGAGCAGGCGAACAACCCGATAGCTACACATACAGGTACAAAAAAGGCCGCAGCGAAGCGGCCTTTAATGTAATTCTTAATAGTTCGTGCGCTGTGTTGCGGCATAACTGATTTTGAGCGCATAGGCGCGTCTCAACTCCTGCTTGATATCCGCGATAACGCCCATCTTGGTTTCCTTGTCCGCCTTGATGGAGACCGTCATCAGACCTTGGTCACTCTCCTTCATTGAGGAGCGCTCGTTGACGATATAATCGCCAATCTCCTTGACCTCGGCGAATTGGTCGTTCAATTGGATACGGGTTTCAGCACCGTACTGTTTGCGGAACTCAGCCGTAGGAGTACCAACATAGATATAGCGTACCAACGATTTGTTCTCGATCTTGGTGAGCTCGGTAGCCTGTGGGTTCTTGAACTGCACCTTGTAGCTGACCTCCTTCATCGAAGTAACGGACATGAAGAAGAACAGCAGCATGAAGATGATATCAGGAAGTGACGACGTGTTCAACGCCGGCATCTCACGCTTGTCATTTCTACGTATCTTTGCCATGTTTAGTTTCCTCCGTAGTTTTTAGGTTCAGCCTCCGAAATCTTCTGAGGATAGATCTTCTGAATCTGCTTCTGCTGATCTTCCTCCAGTTCGTTGTACGACTTGTGGAAATACTTACGCGCGCACTCGTCACGCAATTCGTTATACGCAGCTACGAGTTCATTCTGTACGTCCAAATATGCCTGATACTGGGTATCAACGTCGTTCTGCACAGAGATGACGTGATCCTTGGTATAGCGCACTATTCCAAACGGAGCACCAAAATCCTCCTCAAAAACCTTCGGATAGAAATCGGCATTCTGCTCGTTCTTGATGAACTCTTTGGCTTTATCGCGCAGTTGCTTCACATCTGTCAATTGACCTTGTACCATCAGCTGGTTGGCCGAGTTAATCTTAACCACCAGCAGGTTGCGTTTGTTGATATCCTTATCCTCAATCTTCTGATCAGGAGGAATAGGCGCAGGCAGACGGCGAGCCAATCCCTGATTGACATCCATAGAGGTAGTCACCAGGAAGAAAATCAGCAACAGGAACGAGATGTCGGCCATAGAGCTGGCGTTAATCTGTGGGATTTTCTTTGCCATGATAGATGTGATTTTACTTCAAACGTTTGGTATGAATGATACCCCAAATCATCGTACCGATGGTAGCGGTCATCAGGATATAGCAAGCATAGATAACGGCATCGCTGAGTTGTGCCCAGAAGCCTTCGTTGTCTGTTCCTTCGTAGCCGATGATATCAATCTTCTCCGGGCTACCCAAGAACCAGCATACGAGAGCCAGCACGATCATACCGCATGCAACACCGAGAGTTGCATATGCTTTGCGACGATTGTCTTTCCAGTTCTTGCAGAACTCTACTACTACCACACCGATAGTAACCAGTACTACCAAGCCGAGCAGGATATAGTTCCATACGAGGAAGAGGTCAGCAAAACGAGGAATAGGCAGAACATCGCCGGCTACCTCGTGCACATCAGGACCATTTCCGCCGATGATATATATCGCAAGTACTGCGATACCCAGCGCAAACAGCGTCCACAAGGTAATCTTCGGAATTAACTTATAGTTTTTCATAATTGCTCAGAATAAAAAATTAGTTTTCAGATTTCAGCGTTCAGAACTCAGCTCTCATCGTACTGACGGCTGACTGCTGACTGCTGATAGCTTAATTATTTCTTCTTCTGGGCAGCGTCATACTCTACTACAATATCAAGCAGACTAATCGAGCTGTCCTCCATCTCGTTAACCAGACCCTCGATGAGGCTGAGGATATAGTTGTAGAACAACTGGAGAACGATAGCGATAATCAAACCGAGCAATGTGGTCAACAGAGCCACCTTGATACCACCGGCAACGACTTGAGCCGAGATATCACCTACTTGTTGGATCTTATCGAATGCTGCGATCATACCGATGATGGTACCCAAGAATCCGAGAGACGGAGCGATAGAGATGAACAGCGAGATCCAAGAGAGGTTCTTCTCCAACAGACCGAGCTGAACGCCACCGTAGCTGGCAACGGTCTTCTCAACTACATCGATACCCTCATCGTAGCGGCTCAAGCCCTGATAGAAGATACTTGCTACCGGACCACGTGTATTGCGGCATACATCCAGAGCCTTCTCAATACCACCTTCCTTCAGTGCTTTCTCAATATTCTCGAGCAGTGCCTTGGTGTTGGTCTTGCTGAGCGACAGATAAATGATACGCTCGATGCAAAGAGCCAAACCGAAAATCAAGCAGACCAAAGTCAGCGCCATGAACTCTGCGCCACCTTCGATAAACTTAGTCTTCAGGGTTTTGTGAAGAGCTTCCAGGCCACCAGCCTCCTCAGCAGCAGCCTCAGCATCCTCAACTACCGCATCCTCAGCAGCAGCTTCATCAACATTTTCTACAGCAGCCTCCTGTGCAGGAGCAGCTTCCTCTTGTGCCATAACTGCTGCGCTACCAAAGCTCAGCATTGCCAGCACCGTCAGGGTTGCAAATACTTTTTTCATGAGATAAAATTTTGTAAATGATTTATTATGTTTTTAAATATTCTTCTAATGGAGACTTCTATTCATCATCCCCACAAGATACCATCGGCACCTTGTACGAAAACCTCGCTCCGATCGTGTCTGCAAATATGCCTTCACGGTTCGTAGCAAAACTCTGTGGAGAAACGGAGATTTCACCGTCATTCCTACATGCTGCCGTTAATATCTTGTTCACGACTCTGCTCTTGTATGCTCACTTAAGCAAGCTTAGATTCGCACACTTGTCAAAGTCTTGCGGAGAGACGGGGATTCGAACCCCGGAAACCCTTTTGGAGTTTACACGCTTTCCAGGCGTGCCTCTTCAACCACTCGAGCATCTCTCCATCGCGTGTATTTCAACACAACGCGACTGCAAAAGTACTACAATTTTTGCACATACGCAAATCTTTGCCACATTTTTTTTGCAATTTGGACTTTTTTTTGCAATTTTAATGTTTTTTCTGGCTATATTCCTTCTTTGCCTTCTCCAATTGCGCCATATATGCAGGGCTGGTATGTAGTCTGGCAAAGGCAGCGGCGGCAACCAATCTGGCGGCATCCACATCGCTCTGCCAGTGGTAACCGGCTATCACACGACTCTGGCCGTATTCGTATCCTTCTTTCAGTATTTCGTTCTGTGCCTCGGGGTTGATTTCCACCAGCACCAGCGCGCTAGCCCATCCCAGGATAGTATGGCCCGACGGATACGAACCGTTGCGACGCAGATCTTCCTCATCCTCGGGAACCAGTGTCGGTTCGTTGAACACCATGTACGGACGCGGACGCATATAGGTTTTCTTTGCGTTGTGGCAGGCATAATTGGCCGTATAGGTTGCATCGCTCAACAGTCGCCACAACTCCGGCGTATTCTTCTTGGATATCTCTACACCCATCACCGGCGAATAGATTGCGGCAATACGCTCGATGCTATACTCGGCATCCGCTTTCGCTTTCGCGCCGCGCTCTGTATCACGCATGCGTTTGCCCCACTGGTACTGCGCAGTGTCGTAAGCAAAACGCATTTCGTCCTGTTGGGGAGGAGCCGGCAGATAAACTACTGCATCGGGCATCTCCGACACCTTATAATACGCGTGCGCGCCGCGCGCCGTAATCGTCAATGCGACGAACAAGAATGGAAGAAGAATCAGTTTTTTCATATTGTCTTCAGATTAAATAATTGTTTTGCATTGTCTGTGGTCTGTCGGATAACCTCTTCCCGACTCATCTCCAAAATGTCTGCCAGCATATCCGCTACATGCGCCATGAATCGGCTCTCGTTGCGTTCGCCTCGGTGCGGCACAGGCGCCATATACGGAGCGTCCGTCTCCAGCAACAAACGAGATGAAAGATGAATGGTGGATGAAAGGTGAGAGTCGAGGTCTTTCAGCATGTCCTTCAGTTTGCAATTCTTGAAGGTCAGCACACCGCCTATACCCAAATAGAATCCCATCCGCAGGATCTGCTCCGCCGTTTCCTTACTTCCGTTGTAGCAATGGAATACTCCGCGTAAGGGCGAAAGGCGAATGGACGAATGGTCGAAAGCTGCCGCTTCGCGAACGATACTAACAATATCTTCCGTCGCTTCGCGATTGTGCAGTATCACCGGCAGGTCCAGTTCACGGGCCAAGAGCAACTGACGGCGCAGCGCCTCTTTCTGCTGTTCCTTGTAGGTCGTATCCCAATAATAATCCAGGCCGATTTCGCCTATTGCCACCAGTTCTTCCCGATGTGCGCGAATTGCCTTTTCAACGGTCGCCATATCTGCCTCCCAGTTCTCTTTCACATCCTCCGGGTGCAGACCCAGTGCGGGAAAACAATAACCCGGATGTGCATGGCACACATCCAGCACCGACTCAATCGAAGCCACATTAACGCCCGGCACAATCATCGCCCGCACGCCTTCTGCCTGCTGACGGGCAATCACTTCTTCGCGATCGGCAGCAAACGCCTCTTCATCTATATGACAATGGGTGTCTATCATCTGTCATTTTCTTCTCGTGAGGATACTACTATCGCCGTACGACAGGAAGCGGAAGTCATGCGAGAGCGCGTAGTCGTATATCGTCTTCCAGTCACCGTCAACGAACGCACTAACAAGCAGCAGCAAGGTCGATTGCGGTTGATGGAAATTGGTAATCAGTTGGTCCACTATATGGAACTGATAACCGGGTTTGATCATTATCTGCGTTTCGGCATGCAGTGTCTCCTGCCCCGTTGCATCCATCCAATCAAGCAAGGACTGTAACGCCTCTTGGGCCGACAGACCGAACTCTTGTTCGTATGGGTCAAACTGTGCCACCGAAGCCGCTTTCTTGCAACCCATGAAATACAGGCTCTCCAACGTACGCATACTGGTGGTGCCTACTGCTACGATGCGTCCCAAGTGCGCCAGCACATTGACTATGGTCTCACGCGGCACGGCTATTATCTCCGTGTGCATCGTGTGTTCGTTGGCATCGGCGGTCTTCACCGGCAGAAACGTACCGGCACCCACATGCAGCGTCACTTCGTCGGTCTCTATGCCACGATTGCGCAGGTCGTCCAGCACCTTCTCCGTAAAATGCAAACCGGCCGTCGGCGCAGCCACACTGCCCTTGATACGCGAGTAGACGGTCTGATAGGTCGTCTTGTCGCTCTCTTCGGTCTTGCGGTTCAGGTACGGTGGAATAGGCAATTCGCCTATGGCATCCAGTATCTCCGCAAACGATATATTCTCGCCGTCCCACTCAAAACGCACGGAGTACGCATTGCCGATTGTCTCGCCCTTGTATGCACGCAGGGTAATAGGCTTTGAGCCATTGGCAATCGACAATTCTATCGGTCCGTCTTTCCATTTCTTCGCGTTGCCGATCATACATTTCCATGTGCAACCGGTGGTGCTGCCGAGCGACAACTGGTAGTCATGCGGAGCCAGCGGTTCCAGGCAGAACACCTCTATGCGGGCACCTTGCCCCTGCATAGCATCTTCGCCTGCGGAGGCTCTCCGCTTATGGAACTCCAGGCGCGCCTGTATCACGCGCGTATTATTATATACAAGGAGCGAACCGTCTGCAATATAGTCGCCGACGTTGTAGAACTTATCCTCTGTAACAATCCCCTTCGCACATTGTCCGTTGTCCGGTTTGTACACCAGCAACTTGCTATGATCGCGTTCTGCCAACGGATACTTGGCAATACGCTCGTCGGGCAAGGGGTAATTATAATCTGCTATATATATCGGTTCCATTTTCTCTTTTATTCTCATTGAGCCCGCAAAATTACTACTTTTTTTTTGAATGTACAAGTTTTCGGACTAAAAATATCATCTATGCTTGCACATGTTTAGACATCAACCTATAAAAGCATTCAGTTATCAGCATTCAGCCATTAGCCATTACTCGGCTGTCAATCCTAGACAATACAGCGGGTAGTTAGCGGACAATCAGCAGTCGTTCCCGACGGTCAACCGACGGTGAGCCGACAGTCAACGCTACTCTCACGCTGAGGTGACTGCACCGTTACGCTCTCCTTTCGCTCTCGTATTGCCCTCGTTAATAACTAAGAATATACAACGAATCACTAAGAATCACTAACGTCCATTTTTCGAACACAACGTTCGAAAATCCGTCAAACTTGGCAGATGCTGAATAGTATAAAAATTGCGGATACGTTACCTTAGACGCAGGTATTTTTTCCCCTTCCAAACATGCAGTTCGTAGATGCCGAACGGCACAACAACATCATTGTCAGATGAAAGAACAAAATCAGTACCTAACTTACACTCCGGATGGCCGGTATAGACAGGATTGGTCTTTTCTTGCTCCGCAGAGAGAAGAACAGTCGGCGCGTTAGTCTCGTCATTAACCTTCATCACTCCTGCTCTGTCTATGTTCGAATTAAGGCTTGTGAACAGAACATACTTTTTCCCTTGCGTATTAACGAAGTAGAATATCGTTGAGTCTCCGCCGTGCCACACCTGCCATTTGCTTGCAGCATCCTTCAGTTTCGGACTTGAACCATTTGTATAACCGATATATTGTCCTGTTGCTTTATGCAAGATGGTTGCACTATCTTTAGTCGCATTGAACGCGATGTGATACACTTGCTGCTCGTCATCCGGACTCATTGCAGCGTGCTCCATCTTGCCTTCAGATACCGTCCCCTTGATAGCTAACTTGTCTTGGCGGTTCAGATAGAGATAATCGCCGTCTTGCAGGTCGGTTACATATTCCGGCTCTTTGTTTTCCCTATATTGCCACAAAGCCCAAAGCGAACTATTTTCTGTCGGATAGAAGTGTGCGCCGGCTTGATACCATGTATTAGGCAATTGGTTCACTTGCCAACTATCATGAGGAGCCCAGCCGAGAAATTGCCAGTTCTCGCGATCATCTATGGTCGGCAGTTCAATGCCTGCGCCTCCGGATGTCTCAGTCAACGTTGCATAGTGCTCATTGCTGATCAAGAGATCTACACTATAGGCAGGAGCCGGTTGGTAGGTTATAACGAATTGATTGATATGCAGCGAATTGGTTGTTCCTTCCAGTTGCAGGCACAAGTAGGAGGAGATAGTCTGTTGCCCTGTCCACGCCGTGACGGAATGGTATGTCTCCGCATCATACGTTCCACACCACTCTTTGAATGTGCCGGAACGGGTTGCCAGTGTTTTGTCATCAGCCATAACAATGATAGTACCTGCGCCGGACTCTTTGTTGGACTTGACAGAATATTCTATCTTCTGAATTTGAATGCCACCGATATTACTAAATAACAATGTGGCGGTGTCGCCTTGACGAACAGAACCTTTCTGATACGTACACCAGTAGTCCACTTCGGTTGACGATGGAATATCGCCACTACCGACCACTACCGACTTCGATTCTACGGTCCAAGTCATTACCAGACCTAAAATAACTGCTAATACCATTCTTCTATTACCAAAACACTAATAATGATGCAAAAAACGACTTACACCTATAAAGCAGGCGTGCATGTCATTTTCTCTTGTTTCTGCCGAAATTTTCACCCTTTGCCTTAAAAGAAACTTTCGGTCTTTCACCTTTATGATCTTCGTCTCTTCGGCCTTTCGCCCCTTCGCCTTTATGACTGGCCGCCCAATCATCGCGTTTGCCTGCGAAGAGGTCATAACGATTGAACTGACAATCCAATTCGCCGTTCAATAAGCGTATTTTTTTGCTTGGTTTTAGACCGATGCATTTCATCGCATCTTCGTTGGACGATATGATCCACGCCGTTGCGCCGGCCCAATTATGTTTCAGCGCAGTACCAATCTTGCCGTATAGCACTTCCATATCCTTATTGCTTGCCAGACGCTCGCCGTACGGCGGGTTCATCATAATCAATGGACTAAGGGACGATGTACTATGTACAACTGGCGAAAGTTCTTCAAAGCGAATTTGGCGAAGTTCTATATCCCGCGCCACTCCGGCAGCTTTGACGTTCTTTTGCGCCTGCTGGATGGCATAGAAAGCCGTATCCGAGCCGTATATCTTGTGTTTGAAATCGCGCTCCTGGCTATCGTCGTTGTAGATGTCACTCCATAAATCAGCTTCAAAATCAGCCCATTTCTCAAAGGCAAACGACTTGCGAAAGATACCCGGCGCTATATTACGCGCAATCAGCGCAGCCTCAATCGGCAACGTGCCCGAACCGCACATCGGATCATAGAAATCCGTCTGTCCTTTCCACCCGGCCATCAACAACATACCCGCTGCAAGTGCTTCGTTGATAGGCGCTTCTGTGTTTGCTACACGGTAGCCGCGCTTATGCAGACTCTCACCACTGCTGTCCAGGCTGATGGTCACTTGCTCGTTGGCTATATGCACATTGATATACAGATCCGGATCAGTTATTTTCACGTTCGGACGTTTGTTGACTTTCTCCGTCCAATAATCGGCGATGGCATCCTTGACACGATAGGTAACGAAACGACTGTTGCGGAAGGTCTCGCTATAAACGGTAGCGTCGATAGAGAATGTGGTGTCGATGGTCATGTACTGCGACCAATCTATCTTCTTCGCTTGCTCGTACAACCAATCGTCCGGCTTGCTTTTGTCTTTGGGTTTGCGGTTGACCACCACTATCGGCACCAGCACACGGCTGGCGGTACGCAGACATAAGTTAGCGCGATAGAGCAAAGCCTTATCACCACGAAAACGCACTGCGCGGCGCTCCATCTGCACCTCGTCTGCACCTAGTTCGATCAACTCTTTCGCCAGCACTTCTTCCAGACCCTTGAAGGTCTTCGCCAGCATATCAAAACACTTTTCTGTATCCATTGCGAGTGCAAAGGTACAACAAAAAAATGACATGAGCAAATGCTCATGCCACTTTTTGCAATTGAGTAAGAGTAAAATATTGTTGTTTCTCCACAAATATTTGTATATGTGCAGATTAAAGCAATGCTGTTTTGTTGCGGAAAAGGGCTGCCATACGCGGGAAACGCTGACGCTTGGTAGAGTTCTTGCCATCGATAGCGTTCTGGTATATCTCGATGAGTCGCTTCGCGCAGTTAGCAATCTCGTACTGCTTCATTGACTCAGCATACTTATGACCCATATCCCAACGCTCCTGCGGATGATCGAACCAATAGTCGATACGATCGGCCAATGCCTTGGCATCCTTAGCCGGATACTTGCTGCGATCGTCCAACGCAAATGCGGAAGTACCGGAGTAACGTGCAGTAGCAATAACAGGCACAACGCCTTGCTGCATAGCCTCAGTGATACTCATACCTTCGACTTCGACAAAAGCACAGTGGGCAGCCAAATCGGCATGTGCAGCCATCTCGCGCAACTGGTCGCGGTTGCACCACTCAATGATTGGTTTATACTTAACTACCCCATCCTCGTAGAGTTGGTTGGCCATGCGTGTATACTCGTCCAATTTAGGTCCACGGCCGGCTATATGCAGACGGATACGGCTGGCATACTTGCTCATGCGGATAGCCTTGTAGAGTGTCGGCTGGTCTTTCTCCACAGCCGTACGGCCGATATAGATCAAGTCCAGCGGACGGTTCTCATCGAAATAATTATCCGGCGGTGTCAGCGGACGGAGACACTTGTCAGGCACTACACCGTTAGAAAGCGTGAAGCACTCGGCCTTCACACGATGACGAATCAGACGCTGACGCACATTCTCCGTCGGGCATTGGAGATACTTGTAGTTATCGTAGAACACACGGCACCAATAGCGATAGAGGAACTGGCAGAACAAGAATCCACCCGGACGCCCCAGCGTGTTGAATACGATATTCTCCGGGTGCACATGGTAGGTGCCTATCATCGGTTTGCCGAGTTTCTTTGCCCAATTCATTGCAGCATGATGGAGGAAGAAAGTCTCCTCCATATGAATCACATCAGCCCAGCGAACGGCCTCCTCAATCACCGGACTCTTCCATTCAGCGAAATGATAACCGAACGAAGAAAGCATCGGTTGCCAAAGAGGAAAATCGAAAGCTTTCACCTCAAATTCCGGTTTTGGTCCGTTAGGATCCCCCAGGTTCTCTCCGGAGAGAACCCGCACATCTTGTCCTGCCTCACGCAGCGCTTGTACAGTCCGTCTTGCGGACTCATCCAGGCCTTGGCCCTTCTCGAAAAAGCTGTTTACTACAAAAAGTATTTTCATCGTTTTGCAATTAAGTTTTTAAAAACCGCCGCAAAGGTACTACTTTTTATTCAATAATAAAGAATCTATTATTAAGAAAAAGGTGTCAAATTTTATTATTCTTCATTTTTTTCTTAAATTTTAACCTCTTTTTATAGCAACTGTAATGCGATTTATTGCTTTTAATCTTAAAAACAGGAACAATTAGATGTCATGAAAAAGAATTATGTGCAAACTAAAGCAATGCTGTTTTGTTGCGAAGGAGCGATGCAAGACGCGGGAAACGCTGACGCTTGGTTGGGGGCTCTCCATTAAGAGCTTTCTCGTAGATCTCAATCAGTTTCTGCGCACAATTGGCAATCTCGTACTGCTTCATCGACTCGGCATACTTATGACCCATATCCCAGCGCTCCTGCGGATGATCGAACCAGTAGTCGATACGTTCTGCCAACGCCTTGGCATTTTTAGCCGGATACTTGCTATGTTCGTCCAATGCAAAAGCGGATGTACCGGAGTAACGCGCAGTAGCAATAACAGGCACTACACCCTGCTGCATTGCCTCAGTAATACTCATTCCCTCAACTTCAATGAAAGCACAATGAGCAGCCAGGTCGGCATGAGCAGCCAACTCGCGCAATTGATCGCGGTTGCACCATTCGAAGATCGGTTTATACTTAACTACACCATCTTCGTAGAGTTGGTTAGCCATGCGTGTGTACTCTTCCAGCTTAGGACCGCGGCCTGCAATATGAAGACGGATTCGGTTGGCGTACTTGCTCATACGGATTGCCTTAAAGAGCGTCGGCTGGTCTTTCTCAATAGCAGTGCGGCCTATATAAATAAGATCCAACGGACGGTTCTCGTCAAAATAATTGTCCGGCGGTGTCAGCGGGCGGAGACAGGTATCTGGCACAACACCGTTAGAGAGCGTGAAACACTCGGCCTTCACACGATGGCGAATCAAACGCTGACGCACATTCTCCGTCGGACATTGGAGATATTTGTATTTATCGTAAAACACACGACACCAATAGCGATAGAGGAATTGGCAGAATAAGTATCCGCCCGTGCGCCCCAACGCGTTGAACACAAAATTCTCCGGATGTACGTGATACGTTCCTACTATCGGTTTGCCGAGTTTCTTTGCCCAATTCATCGCAACATGGTGAAGAAAGAACGGCTCCTCCATGTGTACTATATCGGCCCAGCGAACAGCATCCTCGATAACCGGACTCTTCCACTCGGCAAAGTGGTAACCATTCGAGGAAAGCATCGGTTGCAAGATCGGGAAATGGAAAGCCTTCACCTCATAGTCCGGTTTCGGTCCGTTAGGTTCTTCCAGATTTTCACCGGAAAGAACACGCACTTCTTGGCCTGCTTCACGCAGCGCTTGTACAGTCCGTCTAGCAGACTCATCCAGGCCTTGGCCTTTCGCAAAAAAGTTGTTTACTACAAAAAGTACTTTCATCGTTTTGCAATTAAATATTAAAAACGGGTGCAAAAGTACTACTTTTTATTCAGTAATAAAGAATCTATTATTAAGAAAAAGGTGCCGAATTTTATTATTCTTCATTTTTTTATTAAATTTTGACTACTTTTCATAGTATATATAGTGCTTTTTATTGCTTTTTGTATTAAAAATAGAAAGTTTTGAAAAGTGGCACAAATGTAGAAAGAGAGGAATTTCTACGTGATCCCAGATCCTTGCCGGGGGGATCCTTGCAAGGATTTCTCGTGAACAACGAAAAAAAAGAAGAAACCATTGGCTTCTTCTCATTTTTGCGGTTACACCCAATCCTTTTTGCGGAAAGAGAGGGATTCGAACCCCCGGTACCTTTCAGTACTTCGGTTTTCAAGACCGACGCAATAGACCACTCTGCCATCTTTCCTCTGCGTAAGCAACAGCCTTATCGCTGAAAACGGCTGCAAAAGTACTACATTTTTTTGACATATGCAAGATTTTGAGCGAAAAAAAATCAGAGACGCCTCAAAAAAGGAGTCTCTGACTGCATAACAACTTAACTTTATTCGGTATTTCTTATTTAACTCTACGACCATCAAGGGTATAGAGACGCTCATTGTTTCGAATGTAAAGTTGATTGTCGATAAACACTTTCGACGTTTCTCTCTTGGAATCATCACCAATCACATTCTCAACACCTTCCGGATAAGGACGAGTATATTTGAAGATTGGAGGATTACCCTCATCCGAATCGCTAGTAGTATAGAACACGTAATCGTTCAGCCAGCAAATAGCCTCACCTTGCCATTCATACGTATTATAGCATTTCAGTGGTTGCGGTTGACGTTTAACGGCATCTGCTACGCTCTCACCGTCCTGACGCTCCCAATAGAGAATCCAGCAATATGTAGCTACTATATTATTGTGATTCTTAATCAGAATATACTTGCCGTCTGGTGAGATATCTGCTGCGGTTACCAAGTGGAATCCTTTATACGGTTTATCATCAGCGCTTTCACCCAAGTCGGAGCGCACACCAAGATCACATACATATTCCAAAGTCTGCTCCTCATCGCCGTAATCGAGACGGAACGGGATACTGTACACTTTGCACACATCATAATACACCTTAGTGATGATATAGATCATCTGCTCACGGTTGTCATACATAAGTGCCTCAGCATTGTGCTTATTGCCATCAGGATAGACATACTTGATACGAGATGCGGTAACTGTCACTTCTGGCTTATTGACAGGATCAATGGCCGGTTCTTCAAAATAGATAATTGAGTATTCTCCATCGGTCTCGTCATTATCACCAAAAGCACCGATAAAGAGATAATTCTTTCCATCGTATACTCCGCCGGACATATCTTCCCAATCCCAGCGATAGATCTTGTTGAATTTCACCTTGCAAGCACGCTCCGCTCCCTTCTCGTCCGTAGCAATGATGAACGGATTAGTATTCTCGTCGGTCTCATCGCTCTGCATCCAGATATACCCCGGAGTAACGCGAGAGCAGGCGATACCTGAAACCTCTATGATATTCTTCTTGATATCCAGTGTACCGCACTGCTTTTTCTTGAACTCAGTGTTCCACTCCAATGTATCGCCATTGTAAACCAATTTAGGCGCAGCTTTCGTGCAAGCGGCGCATAGGAACAGCAGGCCGAAAAATAACAACTTCTTTGTCATAGTATCAACATTCTATATGATTAACGAATTTCTGTTCCGGTAACGGCATAAACCTTCTCTCCGCGGCGGATAACCAACTGTCCGTTACGCATTACTTTGGTTGCAGATTTGTCATTACAGACATTGGCTATACCTTCCGGATAAGGCTTCACGTACTTGTACAATGGAGGTTCACCGTCATCATCGCTAACTGTAAAGAACACATTATTATTAAGCCAGCAGATGGCTTCTCCTTGCCATTCTTGCTCATACGAATGAATAGCCTGCGGCTGGCGTTTGAGCGCATCTGCGACACTCTCGTTCGGTTCACGTTTCCACAACAACACCCACGAATACTCTTGATTGTGATCTTGAGCGGTATTGTTTTGGTTTTTAATAAGAATCTGGCTTCCGTCCGGAGAGATATCTGCTGCGGTAGCCAAATGGAATCCTTTGTAAGCCAATTCCACAGAGTCTTTTCCTTGCAATACCTTCCCTACTCCAATATCGTCACTCTTTCCCAAATCACATAC
>JAEEHO010000353.1 GCA_016280845.1 Paludibacteraceae bacterium
AGTATCAGCACTGAAATGGTATGGTTCAGTAACCTGCTCGTGCGCATAGACATCGAACTTCTGCCAACGATACTGGTAGGCTGCTTGTACGATGAAATAATGTCCGCGGTAGCCCAAACCCACCGATGCATATTGTGCAGACTGTAGATGCTGATAATAAGTATCCTGACGATCCAACGTCGGATCGATATGGAATGGAGCATAGTTTCTGCTGAATGTACTCTCGTAGGCATAGCCGGCGTTGATGTACAAACGCTAAACAGGAATAACCTCTATACCTGCGCGCAGCGAGTGGACATCCTTTGCATAAGCATCTTTCTGCGGGTGCAGATAATCGTATTGCAACGACAACATACCTCTATTCTTCAGTTGGAACGCCAAGCCCGTACTGAGTCGCAGAGGCGAATGAAAAGCTTTAGACGGCTCTGCCAAATCCGGAGCCTTGCTAGAACGAACCGAGTCGGTAAGAGCGCTGATTATTCCGGACGAACCGGTTACAACAGAACCTACACTGGGCGTCTGCAATGAGAAACCGATACGCGCCCATTGCACAGGACGATAAATAAGACCTATTGCCAAGTTGCAATTGACGCCGCTCAACAGTAACGATGTTTTGTTCTTTATATTCATCGGATAATCATCGGCATTCTTGCGTTCGAACTGCTCGTTATAATCGCCTTCAGAAGAGAATGAGAATGACTGCAAACGCAGACCGAGACCCGTGTACCAACGATGGGATATATTCATTCCCCAATCGAACGAATACTCGCCTACGTAGCCGCTTTCGGACAAATCCAACGAGTTAATTACATTATACGGGTCGGTGCAGTACGGAAAACCTAAATCAACACCCGTTTCCTCCAACAGCGGTCCAAGCGCTGCGCCGTTGTTGCCTCTGGCACGGATGGTACGATTGTAAGTCATCAGTCGGTTGTAGGAGAACATGATATTGTTGCTCACCACACCTCTGTCTCGCATATAATCGCAGAACGATATCACCCACGACGCTTGTGGCAGCATTCCACGTTTGTACGGAGTAGCCGGTACGCCATTCTCCGCTTGCTCCACATTGTCAACGGTGCAATCGATAGTAAACATCACTTCCGAACGACGATAAAGTCCGAGACCGGCAGGATTATCTTTGACGGAAGAAGGATCACCACCGATAGCCGTCATAGCACCGCCCATACCGACATAACGCGCAGTACCCATAATAGTGCGTTCGCTCAGGCGCTCAAAGTCTTGTGCGTCAGCGAAAAGCACTGCGAAGGACAATGCCAGCAGAACCAATATGTTTCTCTTTTTCGTCATTCGTACTTCGGTTTATTGCGTTTTTTATCGTTTGATAACAGCCGTTACCACTGTGTCTTGGACATTCGTGAATGTTACGACCGGTTGTTGCTGACCGGGCTGTTCTTCTGTATATTGCTCGTAGATAGGCTGTTCCTCAATCGGTTCGTTGACGGTCGGAACGTCTTCCGGAGTCTGTTCAACGGGATCGGCCGCAGTATTAGCCGATTGGTTGATTGACGACCCCGGCCAATAATAGGCATCATCGACAAACTCGATAGGTGTCCCGCCCATTGTCGGCATCAGGCTCATCAGCCCAAACACGACAGTTAATATGATACGACCGGTTTTCATTTATATCTTTCTAAATCCGATAATCTCGCGCACCTCTTCGATGGTTTTCTCGGCATGTGCAGCGGCTTTCTCCGCACCCTGACGCATGATTTTGTCGAGCAGAACATCGTCGTTGGCATAAGCCTGAATACGTTCGCGAATAGGACCCAGCAGTTTGTTGCAATCAGCGGCTATCTGCTTTTTCATATCGCCGTAACGTATCTCCATTCGGTTGTAGAGATCATTATAGTAATCGGCTGCCTCTTTGCCGCAAATCAACTCGCAGAAGAGGAACAAGTTCTGTATCACCTCAGGTTTCTCTTGGTTGAGTTGGGTCGGACCTTGGTCGGTCACGGCACGCATAATCTTCTTAGTTACAGTCTTCTCGTCGTCGCAGAGGTAGATGCAGTTGCCTTCCGACTTACCCATCTTACCGCTTCCATCCAGACCGGGCACCTTAACGGCTTTGTCGGCAAAATGGAACGACTGCGGCTCCTTGAAATACTCGACGTTATATATGCGATTGAAGCGACGTGCAAACAGACGCGCCATCTCCATATTCTGTTCTTGATCTTTACCTACCGGCACCTTGTCTGCCTTGTGCATCAGGATGTCCGCAGCCATCAAGCATGGATAAGTCAACAAACCTGCATTGACATTATCGGGCTGCTTGCGCACCTTCTCCTTGAACGATGTAACGCGCTCCAGTTCACCCAGATAAGCGTTCATATTCAGATAGAGATACAACTCCAGCACCTGCTTAACATCGCTCTGGACATATATCGGAGCCTTCTCGGGATCAATTCCGCAAGCGAGATATTCGCTTAGGATAGTCTTTACCGAGTTGCGTATATTATCCGGCGTCGGATGGGTGGTCAGCGAGTGCCAATCGGCGATGAAGAACATGCAGTCGTATTCGTCCTGCATCTTCACGAAACTCTTGACCGCTCCGAAATAGTTACCAAGGTGCAGATTGCCCGTAGGACGTATTCCGCTAATGACTCTCTCCATTACAACTCGATCGGCAATTGACGGAAAATAGGCTGTGCCAAGGTAGTCAGAGTCTCGGTGTTAGCCACACCAGGGATAGCTTGGATGCGGGTATTCAGGATGTACATCAAGTGCTCGTTGTCATGAGCGAACACCTTCAGCAACAAACCATATGCACCGAGCGTGTATTGGGCCTCTACGACCTCTGGAATCTCCTCCAGAGCAGCAATAATCTGGTTGTACATCGACGCCTTCTCCATAGTGATACCGATATATACGCAGAGCTGATAACCCAACATCTTCGGCTCTACATGGTAGCTCGAACCGGTAATGACACCATTGTCGAACATCTTCTGAACTCGCTGATGCACGGCTGCGCGACTCACGCCACACTTCTCTGCGACATCCTTGAAAGGAATACGCGCACTCTGAGTAATAATTCGAAGGATCTTACGATCCAATTCATCTATTTTATCCATTTAGCTTGATTTGTTTTGTTATTTTGAGTGCAAAGATAATACATTTTATCTACATATGCAAGTTTTTCGTTAAAAAAAAACGAAATAGCTTGCCTAAAACGATTTTTTTTAGTACTTTTGCACAAAATTTAATCAAAATGACAGTTGAGGAGTATATCGAACATTATTCGTCCCCCGAGAACGAGGCACTGGCGACTATCACAAGGAACACGCACGTACACGTATTGAATCCACACATGCTG
>JAEEHO010000354.1 GCA_016280845.1 Paludibacteraceae bacterium
GCTGGATTTGTCCTGCTGGGACACGGGAAGCGCAGAGGATATGGGACGGATGTTCAATTACTGCGTATCTTTCACTCTCGAGGGATTAGATGATTGGGACGTATCTAATGTAGAGGATATGGGGTATATGTTTGTATATACCGACATATCCAATATAGATATAAGCAACTGGGATGTGTCCAACGTCAAAAATATGCATAGTATGTTTACAGGAGCGTACAGCAGCAGCGATACTTTGGACCTCTCGGGCTGGGTCACGAATGAGGCGACTGACATGACTGAGATGTTCAGTTGTACTCAATTCGCTAATATATGGCTCAATAATTTCGTCTCGACGAACGTGGCAAATATGAATAAAATGTTTGCACGTTGTCCAAACCTGACATATATCAATTTGGATGCGTGGACACCGGTAAGTCCGGATATTTTAGATGGCAATATCGATGTATTTCGGTGGTCTGACAACATCGACGAAGAGTTGTATTTATCCAAACTTCTTGCAGTCTAACGCAATGTGCTTAGAACGGAAAGAAGCCGTACACATCTGTACGGCTTCTTCTGTGTTTGCAAGTACTTGACGGCACAGCAAAGTGGTGATACAATATAGCTATTAAAAGGAAGTAGAGCAGTCTCAATAACGAGACTGCTCTTTTTCTTTTGATATAACAATATACACTCGCAGAAGACTTGACACTCCCCACGGCTAAAGTCGGGGGATTCTTAGGTCAGCGACCAACAGCCTCTAAGAGTGGAGGACTTACGTAGTCTCACTAAGCGTGAATTCGGGTGTGTCCCACCCTACAACGAGGCTTTAAGCCAATAGGCGTAAGCCCTCATTTAGTATGTTTATAGCTGCGTTGTGGTCACGGTCATGGTGAGTGCCGCAAACTGGACACGTCCATTCACGTACCTTGAGGTTTTTCACATCGGCGTTTTGGTAGCTACAGCAATGGCAAAGCTGGCTCGACGGATAAAACGTATCGACTACAGATATGGTTTTACCGTGCCACGTAGCTTTGTATTCTAACTCCCGGCGGAACTCCGCGAAGGAGGCGTCAGCAATAGCACGCGCAAGCTTGTGATTTTTCATCATGCCTTTGGTTTTCAGGTTTTCGAGACAAATCACATCGTACTTGCGCACGAGGTCAGTTGTTGCTTTCTGAATATCATCGCGACGCTGGTTTGTTATATGTTCCTCAATACGAGCTTTGCGTATCTTTGCTTTGTTGTAATTGCTGCCACCGCGCTTTTTGCGGGACAATCTGCGTGCAGCACGACGGAGCTTATTATCAGCTTTATACAGGTGCTTGTTGTTGCAATAACTATCACCGTCTGATGTAGTAGCCAGCGCTTTTATGCCAAGGTCTACACCTACAACAGCGCCGGTATGGGGCGAGAAAGTAATATTAACATCAGTGCAGCACAACGACACAAAATACTTACCAGCAGCGTTTTGCGATACAGTTGCAGATAGTATACGGCCTTCCACTGCTTTGCTGATACGGCATTTTACGAAACCGAGTTTCGGCAATTTGATTTTACCCTCTTCCAGAGCGATGTTGTTACCTACGCGCTTGTAGGTGTAACTTTTGTACGCACTGTGTTTTGTTTTGAAACGAGGATATCCGTAAGGTCTTTTGCCTTGTTTTACATTACGGAAAAAGTTTTTGTACGCATTGTCAAGATGCCGGAGCGAGGATTGCAGTGCTGTAGCGTCCGCTTCAGCGAGCCAAGGGAGCGCCTTTTGAGTTGCGTCATATCGTTGCTGCAAGCGTTGTAATTCATTGTTTCCTTGAACTCGTTGTACCGACTTGAGCGCTCGGCAAGGTAATGGTTGTAAACAAACCTGCAACACCCAAATGTGCGCTGTATTTTATCTATCTGTTCTTTGATTGGGTAAATGCGAAATCTGTAGGCATATTCCATGCGATTACCTCAAACGTATTTTTGATTCTCGATGTACTGTTATTATACCACAAATCATTTATATCATCAAGTATATAATATAACACCCACATCTCCGAAAAGAAGATGTGGGTGTTAAAATGTTCGATGTTCGAATCAGTTTTTTGCTTGATACGCTGCCGGCATCGGCATCCATGCGATACCGGAATCTATATCCACGATATAGTTGCCCAATCGCCCTTCTATAGCCCACTCGCCGCGAGGCTTCTCTTCGCTCACGTTGCATATCCATGCGGGCATTACTGCCACTTTGGGCCATGAGGGGTGTGTGTGGAAGGTGTCGCGGAAAGTTAATATCACATTGGCCCCTACTTCGGGAAGACCCTCGCTGCAAGGAGTCCATCCCTCCCGCTCGGCCTGCAAGACGACAAGCTCAGGCGGGCTGGCTTCTCGTATCGCATACAAGGCGGAACGGTATATCTCGAACTCCGCCTTCCAGTACTTCTGCCAGTATTCGTCAGTCTCCCTTGTGGTGATTCTGGGACGCATTTGTTCTATAACGTCCCTCAAAAGATCAGCATCTACCAGATGCATTGTAAATTCCTCCTTCTATAATTCTGTGTATCTCGTGGGTTTGGAGAAGAATAGATCTCACTGTGTATCTTCCTCCAGCCCAAAATTCTTACCGGCTATTTTTCTCATATCCTCCACTATATCTTCCGGAGTGGCCTTAGAAAGGTCACGCTCGCACATCGTGCCGGTTTTGCCTTGTATCCGATACTCGAACCTGTTACGGCTCTTTATGTGAATATCAGGATTGGTGTCGGCTTCCCCTTTCATAAACGCCTCTCTGAGTTCGGCAGGGAATTCTTCGACATGTCGGTATTCTTTGCCTTGGTAAGTAACCCGCACATTTCCCTGAACAACGAGTTCTACTACAACTTTCCCTGCGCGGTAGCAGAAAGTGCTTTCAGCGATAAGCGTGTCGTGCGGTAACAGTATCGAATCCGCTAGAGAGCTTAAATCTTCGCAAGAATAGCTGACACAAGTTAGGCCCTTCTGATAAAATACGAAATCTTCTGCGTCGCCTTCATCGACCTCATAAGAGCCGTCAACGTATTCCGGTTCGTCTCCAAGCGGGACTTCGTCGAGGTTTTCGTCGAGCCATTCAAGGGCTTCTTCCAGTGAGTTTGCCTGAACCTTCACAAAATCCATCACTTCCCAAGCAACGGGAATCTTAAATTCCTGTTTTGCTTTTTTCGTTCGCTACTACGTGTATCATTTGTTTTTCTCCTTTCGGGTTTATACCCCTATTTTATTTTCTCAAAAGAAAAGAGCAGCTACCTATAAGGCAACTGCTCTACTTCTTGTGGTATAACTATATTATACCACTATTGCACCGAGCCGTCAAGACGCTGCGTTCGCTTCGGCTACTCTCATGTAGTCGATTGCCTTTCGCAGCCCGTACGCATACTCTTGCGCATGCGCTGCCGAGCTGTCTTTGTAGCTACGGTATTTTGCTTCCATTGCTTCTATACCCGAAATGCGGTACAGAAGCAGCCCAGCTTCAAAGTTTGCTTCCGTCTCTGATGTTGGGCGTCCTTCGGTGATTTGCTGAATGTGCGTCAACTCGTGCTGAAGCAGAAATGCTATTGAAGCCGGCGTGACACTCAATCGCAGAAACGTTTCATCCAAGTACATCTTCTTAGACACACTTGTAACGTAACCTGCGGTTCCGTCGTCTCGACTGCACGTACGCAGTTCTGATACACACATCAGCTTCTCTATGTCTGCTTCAAACATATCCGGCGCGGATATCATTATTTGAAACAGACCCTTATTGAACGCATACGCCTGTGGAACGGTCAGCGTGTTGACTGTTGACACTCCGGCGTTTTTCCAAAACACCGGGCCTCTGTCAGTCTGCTGCATCGGGTATATCGTTCGGGCAAGCGAGCCGCCAAGAAATGTCTTGTTGTCCTCACTATTGTACACCGAGCCGTTTTTGGCGGAAGGTATAGAGTAGATGACGTTATCCTTAATGGCATTTTTCTTACTACTGTTATACCAATCTGCATCTTCCGGTAACGCCTCGACGTACTGTACCTCAATATTATATCCGGTAATGCTGTTCAGGTCCGACAAAGCATACCAACAGTTTTTCCCTTGCCGGATGACTGTTATGCTTGCTTTGTCGTCAGTAATAATACCGTTTTGCTGCTCTCTGACAGAAACAGATATCTGCTCTGTTTCGATTCCTGCTGCCATTGCCCAGCCAGAGCATGTAAGCATCTGGATGAGCAGAACGACTATCACCATTGCTATTATCTTTTTTCTCATTTTTCTGTCCTTTCTACTTCCCCTCTTGGAGAAGCTGTTTGAAATAGAAAAAGAGCAGCCTCAATTACGAGACTGCTCTACTTCATGTATTATGTCTATATTCTACCACGATATATTTGCGTCGTCAATCCCCGCAAATAATCGGCTCTTTAAATTTTAGGTTGGACAAATTCGCTTTAAAAGTTCTTCTTCCTTTTGAAGCCCAAAAGCCTCAAAGTTGGAATTTGCCTTAATTCGCCGTATTCCAATCGATTTGGCTTATCTTATGTGCAAAAAAGAAGGGCCGGCATCAGCCAGTCCTTCTTAACGTATCATCTTCTTCCTGTACCGGTTCAGTCGGTTTCCAACCTAAAGTTTACAGAAACACCTTTTTCAAACCCCTGCACGAAACAATCTGTCCAACCTAAACTTTAAAGAAAAGCCAGAATCAAACCTACTCCCAAAAGAGACATTTCTTGCTGTCAGGAGCCAGATCCCAACCTAAAATTTAAAGAGCC
>JAEEHO010000355.1 GCA_016280845.1 Paludibacteraceae bacterium
AGACATGGATTTCCAGTAAGATTGGTTTCATGGGGTTTGGGAGTAAGATTCTCAATCCTAACATAGTAGAAAGTTCGGATGCGTAAGATGCGTTCGTACGAGCATAGTCCGGTCTAGAACTAGAATGATTGCGCCAAAGTTAGAATTTGGGAATAGTGTTGTCGTATGATGGTGTCGAGTGATTGGTCGAGTTTGGATTACGAGTTTGAGGTTGTCTCGTGTCTTCGACGATTGTATGTGTGATGTTATTTGGTTATTGCTATGTACTTGTGTATTCCCGTTAGGGTGAGTCAGTTATGTTACTCGCCACTGATGGTGGATATGTTGTGTTTTTCAGGTACATCTGACGATGATGCTCTTGCTTAGCTTTTGGGTTGGGCGAGCGGCGTTTTGCGTGTTTATTTCAGTTGTTCATAGTTTTAGATTCTATAGACGTTGTTTCAGATTTATGATATTACATTTGTTGTATAAGACTCTAGCATGTGGTTAGAGTTGTACTTTACTTTTATTTTCGTTCATTTGATTTTTGGACTTAGTTTTGTACAAGATTGTGGGTTATTGTACATTTATGGCTTAGTAATAATAATTTGAGGTTTTTAGTTTATTTCTAAGTGTTGAGTTTAGTTTTATAACTACTTGACTCGTCGGTTTCTTCCGCGCCGATTTATGCGAGTCGGGTCGTTACAGTTGGTATCAGAGCCGAATAGGTTTAAGCGAAGTCCTAGGATTTGAGTTAAACCCGGGAGATGAGAGCTTTACCTTCCCGAGTGATTAAAACCTTTTTCTAGGACTTTGTGAAGGGAGAAGAGTTGGGTAGAAAGACCGGGATAAGGATTCTTTCTATTTTACTTTTCTTTGTATTTTCTAGTATGTATTTAGTGAGGTTTTGTACTGACTTGTTATCCTTGCTATGTTTGTTGTTGTGATGCGTGGCAGCATGTCTACACCTCGCCGGATGCATACTGGACGACAGAGGTTGCGGGCACTTGAGGAGGCTATTCTTACGTTATCGCACCACAGTCGTCATCCGTCGAATACGCAGTCGACGTTCGATCGCATCGCGCGACATCGACCTCCGACATATGATGGGGTTGCCGACCCTACTACCTTAGAGAGCTGGACCCGAGAGATGGGTAAGCTCTTCGATGCGACGTTTTGTCCTGATCACGAGAGGGTGCAGATCGCCGCATATTACTTACGTGGAGAGGCCGACAACTGGTGGGCACTAGCTAAGGACGCGTACCAGCCGTTGCATGCGATGTCTTGGACTGACTTCATCGATAAGGTCCAGGAGCGTTTCTACCCCGACGAGTTGCGGTGGCAGAAACAGGAGGAGTTCCTTACTCTTGCACAGGGTAAGATGACTGTCCAGGCGTACACCGATCGATTCACGGAGTTATCGAGGTTCGCTACATCGGTGGTTCCATCAGAGAAGGATCGAGTCAAGCGCTACATCAAAAAGCTAGATCCGAGGATTCGAGTTCACGTGATCAGTAGCGGAGCGACGACGTTCCAGCAGGCCTATGATGTGGCACTCGAGATACAGTCATCGATATCTGAGGAGGATTCGAGCAAGAAGAGAGCTCCAGTTCCGACGACTACTGCTTCGTTTAAGAAGCCCCGTTTCAGCGCACCTAGTAGTACCCCTCCGACCACGAGTTCGCGTAAGGGCAATGGTGGTTCAGGTTGTCGAGGCTGTGGCAAGGACTTCCATCCAGGGAAGAAGTGCGACGGTTCTCCGATCAGTTGTTTCACGTGTGGCAAGGAAGGCCACAAGTCGACGTTCTGTCCCGAGAGGAGGCCAGATTCAGAGGTTAAGCAGCTTCCAGCACCGACAAAGACTCCAGTGAAGAACAGAGTCTACTGTATGACCGAGGCGGAGGCCGAGGTTCAGCCTGCGTAGTATCAGGTAGATTTCTTGTCTCTGGTGTGTTAGCTTTAGTTTTATTTGATTCTGGTGCTACTGTGTCTTTTGTGGCTAGTAGTTTTGCCTCGAGGTCAGATCTTCGTGGCAGTGTGCCTGTACGTTCAGTTATTACTCTCCCTTCAGGAGAGGATTTTACTTGTCAGCGGGAGTTCCGAGGAGTGCCTATCGTGATAGCAGGGGAGCAAGCGACGGCCGATCTGAAGGAGTTCCCGTTGATGGAGTTTGATATTATACTTGGCATGGACTGGCTATCTAGGTATCGAGCGATCATTCGTTGCCGAGATCAGTCAGTGACATTCCGAGGATCTCAGGGCAACCGAGTTACCTACTCTGGGTTTGTCCTTAAGAAAGGAGTAAAGGTAATCTCAGCCTTGAAAATGAGAAAACATCGCCAGAAGGGCGATATGGTGTTTCTTTGTCAGGTACGAGACTTGACTGATGAGTCTCCGTTGGACGATATACCTGTAGCGAGGGATTTCAGAGACGTATTTCCTGATGAGCTACCAGGCGTTCCACCTGAGCGCGACGTCGAGTTTCATATCGACTTAGTTCCCGGCACAGCGCCACTCTCCAAGGCACCGTACCGGATGGCACCATTTGAGTTATTGGAGTTGAAGACGCAACTCCAGGATTTGATCGATAAAGGCTTCATTAGGCCTAGTGTTTCTCCGTGGGGAGCACCTGTGCTCTTCGTGAAGAAGAAGGATGGTAGTATGCGCCTGTGCATAGACTTCCGAGAGTTGAATCGGGTAACTATCAAG
>JAEEHO010000035.1 GCA_016280845.1 Paludibacteraceae bacterium
GCATACAACCCAGGATCATCATCAGTATGGCTATGTGGAAATACGGGTTTACACCCACCAGCATAGCCGGCACATGGTTAGACAGAGCATATAGTTTCATTCCGCCTACCACTATTACGGCTACAAAGCCGATAAAGAACATCAGACTGCCTACCAGGCCGAAGAAGTGCATCGGTTGCTTGCCGAACTTGTTCAGGAACCAGATGGTCATCAGATCCAGATAACCGTTCACAAAGCGGTTGATTCCGAATTTGCTCGTGCCGTACTCACGCTTGCGGTGCTGCACTACTTTCTCTCCGATCTTGGTAAAACCGGCGTTCTTGGCCAAATACGGGATATAACGGTGCATTTCGCTGAATACCTCGATGTTCTTCACCACATCGTTGCGATATGCCTTCAGACCGCAATTCATGTCGTGCAACTTCAGACCTGTCACCTTGCGTGCCGTAGCGTTGAATAGTTTCGACGGCAAGTTCTTGGTCAACTTGTTGTCATAGCGCTTCTGCTTCCAGCCGCTGACAAGATCAAATCCCTCCTTCGTGATCATGCGATAGAGTTCCGGTATCTCGTCCGGCGAGTCCTGTAGGTCGGCATCCATAGTGATCACTACGTTGCCTTGGGCGGCCTTGAATCCGCAGTACAACGCAGCCGACTTGCCGTAGTTGCGACGGAAACAAATGCCGCGCACAGCACTTTCGCCCTTCGCCCCTTCGCCTTTCTTAAGGTCTTGAATCACCTGCCACGACTCATCCGTACTGCCGTCATTGACAAAAATGATCTCATAGGAGAACTTGTTCTCCTTCATCACACGAGCCACCCATTCATACAAGTGTGGCAACGACTCCGCCTCGTTATACAGAGGCACTATTACCGATATATCCATAATGCGTTATTTATGATTCTACGATTTGACGATTTTTTTGTATAGTTTAGTCTTTCTGATAACTACCACCAAAGCCAATACAGCCATCAGCCACCATGGCACATCACCTACCGGCATATTCGGGTCACCCGGATCATATCCCGGTCCCCAGCCACCGCCACTTCCTCCGCGGCGTATAGGAGGCGTCGTTCCGGTTGCTATAGACGACGGCGTAATACTTTGCGCTGCAATAGGCACACTGTACGATTGCGAGAAAGCATTTTGGTTGCTGTTCTGGTAGTACGCAGATGTCGAACGGAAAGAGTACTGCGGCACTCCACCGTTTGTCTGCGTCTTTGCTACCTGCGATACTGTCAGTAGCAGCAAAGCCAACAACCATATATTCCAATGTTCTCTCATATCAATTTAAGGTGCTTCTGCTATTTTTTTTGTTGCGTGGATACTGCATCCACGACAAGATATCATAGTTTTGTTTAGGTTTGTTTTATGTTCTTTTGTATAAGCTGTTCTTATACACATCAACACAAGTGCCATAGAGCAAGCCAGTATGGTCAACTCTATCGCCCTGAGTCAAGGTAGATTCCATGTTTCGGGTCACGCGCAACCATACCAAATGCATTGCGTCGCGATGTCTTCTTTCGTTTCTCCGTACTTTTCCGTCCTGCGTCCTCCTATGGTCACACCAATATAGAACTTCGAATCCGCCATCGAAGAACCAGCTTCGGAAACAATAAGTATCATTTGCGCCGTTTCCGGCTCGTAACAAAATGCTTGCGGTTTCAATAACATCTTAAGGTACAAAATCACTACTAAAAAATATCCAAATTCGGCATTTCAAAAGATATAATTATATCTTAGGGTGCAAAGATACATTTTTTTCTCGATATGTGCAAATTATTTTTAACAAAAATATAAAAAATGTGTGATTTTTATTAAATTTAAGGTGTTTTTATAAATTCGTAGTATCCGGATTAGGATTTTCTTCTTGAGTAATAAAGGCTTAAATGCATCCCGAATAAAAAAAATCAAACAACTCTTGCACATGTGCAAATTTTGTTGTACCTTTGCACGCATTTTGTGTAATTTTGGATTTATGAATTTCACGCACCTACATGTTCACTCCCACTACTCACTTCTGGACGGTATGTCCAAAGTGAACGAGATAGTAGATAAATGTATCAGCTCCGGCATGAATGCCGTTGCGCTGACCGACCATGGCAATATGTACGGCATCAAGGAACTGCTGGATTATTGCAAGGGTCTCAACAAGAAGCGCAAAGAGGCTTGGACTGCCGACGAGAGCCACAACGGCGAGCCATACGTGCCGTTCAAGCCCATTGTGGGCGTAGAGGCGTATTGCGCGCGTCGCGGGCGCCTCTTGCACCTGGACGACAAAGCCGTCAACGCAGAAGGACGTACATACGTTATCGATCGTTCGGGTTGGCACCTTATCTTGTTGGCTAAGAATATGACGGGCTATCATAATCTTTGCCGACTTGTTTCCGCCGGATTCATGGCGGACGCCTATTACCATACGGCGCGTATCGACCGCGAACTGCTCGAGAAATGGCACGAAGGTGTCATTTGTTCGTCCGCTTGTCTTGGTGGTGAATTGCCGCAGAAAATCATGGATGGACTCGCCAAAAATGATTTCAGCGAAGCCGAAGAAACAATACAGTGGTTCAAGAGTATTTTCGGAGACGATTATTATATCGAACTCCAACGCCACGAAACGCAGAAACCCGATGGCGACCAGGAGGTCTACGAACGCCAGAAGCAGGTTAATCCTGTTCTGATTGAGTTGGCGCATAAGTATGGCGTCAAAATCATCTGCACCAACGACTCCCACTTTGTCAACGAAGAAGATGCCGAGGCGCACGACCGACTGATCTGCCTTAGCACCAACCATAACGTCAACGATGCTAATAGGATGCATTATACCAAGCAGGAGTGGCTCAAGACACCGGACGAGATGGCGGCTATCTTCTCCGATATTCCCGAAGCGCTTACCAACACCCAGGAGATAGTTGACAAAGTTGAGATCTACGACATTGATCACGACCCTATCATGCCGCTCTTCGATATCCCTGAAGAGTTCGGCACGGAAGCTGAATGGCGTACCAAATTCACTGAGCAACAGCTCTTTGACGAGTTTACTCGTGATGAAAAAGGCAACGTGGTGCTTAGCCAAGAGGACGCAGAGAAGAAGATCAAGAAACTAGGAGGTTACGATCGTCTCTACCGTATCAAGTTCGAGGCTGACTATTTGCGCTATCTCGCGTACAAAGGTGCGCACGAGCGCTACGGCGAAACGTTGACCGAGGAGCAGGAAGAACGCATCAACTTCGAGCTCCATATCATGAAGACCATGGGTTTCCCTGGTTACTTCCTCATCGTGATGGACTTCATACGCGCTGCGCGTGAGGAACTGGATGTGTCTGTCGGCCCGGGACGTGGATCGGCTGCGGGTTCCGTGGTCGCTTACTGCTTGCATATCACCGACCTCGATCCGCTCAAGTACGACTTGCTGTTCGAGCGTTTCCTTAACCCGGACCGTATCTCCTTGCCTGATATCGATACCGACTTCGAAGATTGCGGTCGTCAGAAGGTGCTCGACTGGGTAAGTCAGAAGTATGGCGAAACGCACGTGGCGCACATCGTTACCTATGGTAAGATGGCCACCAAGTCTGCGCTTGCCGATGTCGGACGTGTACAGCAAGTGCCGCTGTCGCGCGTCAACGAACTGAAAGGAATGATTCCAGAAAAAGAGTTCCCCGATGGACTCATCAAGGATCTTCCGAAGGACGCCAAGAAGCCGAAGGTTAACCTCAACAACTGCTACAAATATATCGATGAACTCAAGGATATTTGTCAACACGGAGACTACAACGAGCGCTCTATGTTGCAGTACGCCGCGCGCCTAGAGGGCACAATCCGCCAGGTAGGTGTGCACGCCTGCGGTGTCATCATCGGTGCAGACGATTTGACCAATTTCGCTCCGTTGAGTTCGGTGGAAGATAAGATCAGCAAGAAGCGCGTATTGGTTACCGAGTACGACGGCCACGTAGTAGAGTCGGTCGGACTGATCAAGATGGACTTCTTGGGACTCATTACGCTCACAATTATCAAGGAGTGCCTGCGCAATATCAAGAAAGCACAAGGCATTGATGTGGATATCGACCATATTCCTATCGATGACGAACTGACATACAAGCTTTTCCAGGAAGGACGTACTATCGCGGTCTTTCAGTTCGAGTCGGGAGGAATGCAGAAGTACTTGCGCGAACTCAAACCGACCGTCATCGGCGACCTGATCGCCATGAACGCCCTCTATCGTCCGGGCCCTATGGATTATATCCCGCAGTTCATCAAGCGTAAGCAGGGCATCGAACCCGTCACCTACGATATTCCTATCATGGAGAAATACCTCAAGGATACCTATGGTGTAACGGTTTACCAGGAGCAGGTCATGCTTCTGAGTCGTCTGTTGGCAGATTTCACTCGTGGCGAGAGCGACAAACTGCGTAAGGCCATGGGTAAGAAGCAGATGGCGGTGCTGCAGGAACTGAAAGGCAAGTTCATGGACGGCGGAAAGAAGAACGGCCACGACCCGAAAGTACTGGAGAAGATATGGTGCGACTGGGAGAAGTTCGCTTCCTACGCTTTCAACAAATCGCACGCCGCTTGCTATTCATGGGTTGCTTACCAGACAGGCTATCTCAAGGCGCACTATCCTGCCGAGTTCATGGCTGCCAACCTCACTGTCAGCAAGGATGATATCAAGGAGGTAACCAAACTGATGGACGAGTGCCGTGCGCTCAAGATCAATGTGCTCGAGCCGGACATAAATGAGTCTGAACTCAACTTCACTGTCAATAGTGACGGCGCTATCCGTTTCGGCCTAGGCGGTATCAAGGGTGTCGGCGAAGGGGCCGCAGAAGCCATCATCGCCGAGCGTGAGAAGAATGGCAAATACAAGAATATCTTCGATTTCCTCGAGCGCGTCAATCTCCAGTCATGCAACCGCAAGACGATAGAGTGGTTGGCTGCCGCAGGCGCTTTCGAGTGCTTCCAGGATGTCTATCGCGAACAACTGCTCGGCACCTACGATAACGGAGACAGCGTGCTAGATGCACTCATGCAATACGGCAACCGCTTCCAACAGGACCGCGAGACCAGCCAGAACTCGCTCTTCGGCGACCTGGACGATGTGATTGATATCAAACATCCGGATCTGCCTAAAGTGCCGCGGTGGAACACCATCGAACGACTCAACCGCGAGAAAGAACTGATTGGCATCTATCTCTCTGCCCATCCGCTGGATGAATATGAATACGAGGTGCGCGAACTGTGCAACCTCACTGCCAAAGAATTGTCGCTGTTCGAGGGATGGTGCAAACCGGACGAGCGTCAGGCAGCCGAACTGCGTATCCGCGCGGAGATAGCAGAGATGGCGCCTGCCAATGCAGAAGATAATGCAGAAGACGAAGCCGCAGAAGAAATAGAAAACAAACCGATTCTGCCGTCTGAGTTCATCGCCAAGCATAAGAACCAGCCGTGCCTCATCGGCGGTATCATCACCGAAGCGGAGCAGCGTGTCAGCCAAAAAGGCAATCCTTACGGACGCTATACCATCGAGGATTATACAGGCAGCTACCAGTTCGTTCTCTTCGGCAATGCCTACCAGCAGTTCGCCCACCTGATGCTCAAGGATCTGTACGTGCTTGTCACAGGCGTTATCCAGCAACGCAACGCCGGACAACGCTGGTTTAGAGAACAAGCGGACGAGGTGGCTGAATATGAGTTTATGGTTCAGAACATCACCATGCTCAGCGATGTGCAGGAACAGCGAACCGAAGGTATCAATCTACAATTGCCGCTGGACGGGCTGAACAACGAACTGATTGACGAGTTGGGTGAACAGATTGCAGCCAACCCGGGCAACAGCCGTCTGCATATCTGCGTCTATAATCCTATCAACCGCCATCGTGTAGCCATGACCAGCCGTAGTCACAATGTGCATGTAACGCAACATTTCTACCGATGGCTTCGAGAGAAACGGCAAGACGGAATCCTCAGTTTCAATGTGTTAACAAAGAACTAATCTTTGAATTATAAAATCATTAGACCTTTGAACTACAACGAGGCAATAGAATATTTGTACAACTCCCGTCCACCGTTCCATATCGTGGGCGCAGATGCTTACAAGCCGGGCTTGGACAACACGCTCCGGCTGATGGCACATGTCGGCAACCCGCATGAACACTTGCGTGCCGTGCATGTTGCAGGTACAAACGGCAAGGGCTCGACCTCGCATCTCATTGCCGCTGTGCTGCAAGCTGCGGGATTGAAAGTAGGCCTCTACACCAGTCCGCACTTGGTGGATCTGCGCGAACGGATACGTATTAACGGCATTCCCGTTCCAGAGTCCAAAGTTGTCGGTTTCATCGAACAAAATCGCGATTTCTTGGACCAAGTGCAGCCTTCGTTCTTCGAGACCGTGACAGCCATGGCATTTGCCGTCTTCGTTGAGGAAAAAGTGGATGTAGCGGTCATCGAGACAGGTTTGGGCGGACGATTGGACTCAACCAACGTACTGACCCCGCTACTGTCCGTCATCACCAATATCGGTCTCGACCACATGGAGTTTCTGGGCAACACCTTGTCTAAGATTGCACGTGAGAAAGCGGGGATCATCAAACCGGGCGTGCCGTGTGTCATTGGCGAAACAGATCCGCAGACCATCAATGTGTTTATGGAGCGCGCACGCGAGTGTAATATATTAGGAGAAGGACTCGAGACCACCGATTGCCGTATTTGGTTTGCCGACCAGTGTGGCTATATGCGTCGGCGACGCCTGCACGAAGCACCCGATTGCGAACTCAAAGGCATCTACCAGGAGCACAATCTGCAAACGGCTTTCGTTGCCCTACAAGTTCTGCGCAACTTTTCTCCTATTCACTTTTCACCTTCTGCCATTAAGGAAGGCTTCGCCAAAGTATGTACTCTCACCGGTCTCCGCGGACGATGGGAAACACTGAGTACGCACCCGCTGACCATCTGTGATACAGGGCACAACAGTCATGGCATCCAATACGTTGCGCAACAACTGAAGCAACTGAATGTCAGTCATATATGGATCATTTTCGGCATGGTTAACGACAAAGATACGGATGTAGTTATGCGCCTGCTACCTACCAATGAACAATCGCCAATTGCCAATAAGCAATACCACTACATTTTCACCACGCCTAATACCCAACGTGCCAGAACAGCCGATGAGATGTTGGCAATGTGGGGCAAAGAGGGTCTCGCCATACCAAGGCCGGAAGAAGCCATACAATACGCACAACAACATGCCTCGGATGGTGACGTTATCTTCATCGGAGGAAGCAACTATCTCGTCGGCGAAGCCATCAAATTATTGGGCAACCTCTAATTCGTATATTCATTAACTCACTAATTCGTTATACAATGAAAAAACTTATCCTTGCAGCGCTGTGCGCGATGACGCTCGCCGCTTGCACACAAAAACAACCAACCGTTATGACAAACCCTGCCATTGAAAACATCATGACACGCGTCTCAGTGCGTCAATTCACCGGAGAGAAGATTTCTGCCGAGCAACTCGACACTCTTCTGCGTGCAGCCATGGCCGCTCCGTCGGCTATCAACAAACAACCATGGGCTTTCATCGCAGTAACCGATCAGGCCATTCTGGACCGACTGGGCGAAGCGTTGCCTTATTCACGTTGCGGCAACGGAGCTGCTGTTGCTATCATTCCTTGCGGTGACCTGAGCAAAGCTATCGAAGGCGAAATGGCCAATTTCTGGATCAACGATGTATCAGCTGCGACAGAAAACATCCTGTTGGCTGCACACGCTATGGGTCTTGGTGCCGTTTGGACAGGACTCCATCCGGACATGAAGCGCGCACAGATGGTTCAAGAAATGCTTGGTCTGCCTGAGCATATCATTCCGTTGTGCATCGTGCCTGTCGGTTATCCTGCCGAGCAACCTGCCGTCAA